>CAXXJL010000009.1:0-49628 GCA_963667395.2 Bacteroidaceae bacterium | reverse complement strand
ATTCATCACTACTTTAGGCATTAACTGAATAGACCTACTTATCATCTGAGTATCCTTCATTTCATTAACACTTGTCAATGATAATGCAGCCCTACCTTGAATAACAAATTCTGTAGGAACCATTTCACCAGTAATCGGGTCCTTCATAGATTTAACACGAGAAGCGGGTTTCTGATCAGTACCTAATTCTTTAAATACATTAATCATTTCCTCATTACGTTCAAAATCCTTTTCACCACCAAGATCACCAAGCATAGCAATCTTCTTATCAAAATATGTAGGACCCTTCAAACGTGAAAGTTCAAACATAGATGAATAAGTCATAACACCAGGCACCTTATGTGCATCAGGAATCATGTTTAATGCAGCTTCTTCAATAGTTGTTTTACCTCCACCAGCACTACCAAATATAGTAACCCATATAGGATTCAAACCTAATACAGTGGTAAGATATGCTGTAAATGCAGCTACAACATTATTCTGTTCATCAGCAACAAGCCAAGATGAAACAAAGAATAGATATTGCATAAGATTCATATTATGCTTTTCAAGTATATCCTCAAACAATGCAGCTTCACTTTCAACCTCTTCAAGCCTCTCATTATGTTCTTTATTACGTTCATCCTCTTTGTACTTGTCAATATCATGAAGAAATAGTTCATATTCAATCTGAAGTTTATCAATAGCCAAGTCAAGACTATCCTTAACCTCTTCCTTCTTAAATCTAGCAAGGTCCGTGGCACTCTTATCAATACGATTAATAAGAGTCTTCATATCCCGACTATCAATACTTTGATCAATAAAATTCTTACTAAGACGTTTCTCTAATAGATAACCACCAGGTGAACCATCATCATTCTTTTTATGAATACGGATATATGAAGTACCATCCTTGATATTAACATCTAATATTACAAAGTAATTATCCATGAACGGTGTCACAAATTCAGTCATATCCGTTCACCTCTCAGTAACTTCTTATTAATTCCTCTGGACTTCTACCAGTATCAATACCATGCATCTGATTATATTCTGTTTTTCCAGGACGATAATTCATACTATCCTCTATACGTATTGCACCACCAAATATTGTGGCTTGTATACCTTCACCTTTATCTTGTCTATATATAATACGTCCATTTATAAGATCAATATTAATAATTAATGCATCTAATGCTACAACTTCACCATTTTGGTATAGGGTAACCACTCTATTTACATGTCCAAGTAACATTTTATCCCACGAATTCACAATCTCATCCTCCTTTTCTATTAAAAAATGGAACATATGTTCCAAAAAATGTAATGTAAATATATAATCTATTCCTTAACTGCAAGGAAAAAGGAATAGTCTTTGTACATTCTACCAGTCTTTTCAGACTTCTTTTTTCCTCTGTATACAATCTTCACTATCTGATTAACTTCTACATTTTTCATCTTAGTCTTCAATACACTGTCACCAAAGATAACATATTCAAGTTCAGGGTCATCAACATCTAAGAATTTATATCCAATACCAGGACCATATGATCCTTCAAATTCAAAGAATCCAATAAATTCACCCATAAATTCCTGTCCAACTTCTTCAAATTTTATTGCTTCTGATTCTTTGTATTCTACAGCTTCTTCTTTCATTTCAACAAACTCCATGTTATCTACCTCGTTTATTCTTGTTGTTCAACTATTCAATTCTTCGCAGTCGTAGAATTAACCCGTACTGCTAAAAAGAAAAGAAATAACTAATCACATCCTCCATGATCATACGTGAATATATCTTCACTGCCTTCATTAATTGTTACACTATCAAAGTCAATATCATTAGGATCAGGTTCTGCTAATGCATCACCCCTCCATTTAAATCTCCAAAGTAATCCAAAATGTTTAATAAGATGTGGTAGGTTTAAATAATCGTCTGGGTTACCAAACTCAATCATCCATTGGCCTATATTCTTGTAGTATGAAAATTTAACATCCATACCCATATCACCAGCCGCTACACCGAGTAATAATAATATTTCATTCACATCATGGAACTTACGTCTACTATTTTCATAAGCAACGATAGCTCTTATTCTATCAAATGCCCACCCAACATGAAGCTCGACGTCTGATGGTGATTCTGGTATTGAAAATGGGTTGATATTGAGATCACCTACTTTTTCATAATAACGTTCTACTTTACGTTTTGTTTCTTGTAATGCTTTATTTTCCATCCACCTCACCTATCTTTTTCATCTTCTATTTCATTCTTACAAATATTATATAATATACTAGGTGTTATCGGGTCTATAAATCCTCCTAAATATTTTCTATATTTACCAACCCGTATACGGCCTCTAAAATTTTTATTATGTTTATTCCAATTCACACCAACTGGCCATATTCCATGCGATGTTCTATTATTACAGTTTTCCCGATTATTAACTATTCTTAAATTATCTAATCTATTATCTAATTTATCATGATTAATATGGTCAATTGATATTGAATCCATTAACATATTATGTATAAAGATTTGTTTACCACCTGTACCAGGTAACTTTCCATAACAATATCCTTTATTAGTTTTAAACCATGTTATACAAAATATAGGATGGTCATAGTCAACATTGACTACTGCCCCACCACCATTATTAAATGGTATATATTTATTTTTCATTTTCATCATCTATTACTTTTTGTATTTCATCAGACTTATCATTCCATGGATCACCCATTCCAATACCATCCCTACTATTAGGTGGACACATCTATATCTCCTCCACTTGTTTAATCAACTCTTTCATATACAAAGCAACTTCCCTCATAGATTCAACATTGTTAAGAATTAATATTTCACTTGCTAAATCATCTATTATATAAAGATGTGTTAACATAGACTGTCTTTTCTTTTCTGCTATTTTTTGCATTATCTGTAACTCACATATTTTACTATAATAGTCATGTTCCTTTCTTTTAGTTTCAAATAATGCTTCATATTCAACTTTGCTTGTCTTGAATGGACATTCAAATCCTTCACCATTAAATTGTTCTCTTACCTTACATGTATCACATGTGCCACCATTCTCTCGATGTGCACATGTATGTGTATCTTTGTTACATACCATGATTCATTCCTCCACTGATATATTAATAGTCACATAACTCCCACAATATAGACAATATAATTTACCTGTATCTTCTTCATATTCAAAGTTATCCTCATATCCACAATATTCACATATAGTCTTCATATTATCACTCCTATTCTAAACTTCCAAGTGCAACAAGTAATGCTATGACCATAGTAACACCAATAAGTAATGCTAATGGCATTAATATTATGAATAGTAATAATTCACCAATCATATCTCCACTCTCCCTGTTACCTTAGCCCAAATATACTCCCATGCAAAATTAGCACTCATACCACCAATCATACCAACAACTGTGATAATTAATGATGATGGAAACATACTAATCCCTGGTACAAGATTCACAATTAACTGCATAGGTACACCCATACAGAAGAACATAAAAACAGTTCTTAAAAGTAATTTCTTCTTATTAGGATTTACCTTTGCATCCATATTATCATCCTCCTCTTAACTATATATGCCCGTTGTTTTACTCTTAGGAACCTTCATATATCGTCCATTCATTTTATGTGGATATACTATTGGTCCTTCATCATCATCTATATCCCCACAATTATATTGCCAATCAGACATACATTATCTCCTTTGCACTATCCTCTACTATGTGAGCGTACATTGATTCAGGTACATCCTCTTCAACCTCACCAGATTCTGGATCAACCGGTTTTTCACCATCCTTAATCTTCTTATATTCTTCTGGTGTAGGGTTACCAAGAGCATTATCCTGTTCCTTGATTATATCAGATGCCTGTATAAGTTTAGCACTATATTCTTCAACCATTTTAACAAGGTCATCAAGTGCTTCTTCCATATATTCACCATATGTGACATCATATCCACGTTGTTCAGCTACTTGTTTCTTTGCTTCATCCATATTATTAAAGAATTCACTTGATAATTGAATCTTAAGTTCAACAACTTCAACTTCAACCTTTTTCATAACTCTTTTAACTTCATTACTCATTTTTCTAATCCTCCATAAACTACTATTGCACTTGGGAATGGTGCACTATTTTTACTATTTCCAAATTTCAAACGTCCTCTAATAAATGTAATTTCACCCTTCATAGAGTATTCATGCCACCACTTAGTATCAGTACGGGATGGTACTAAACAAACTATAACTTCAGCATTACCGATATTATATTCATTATATGCCTTTTCCATCCATTTAATAATTTCCCTACCATATGGTGGATTCATAAACACACGTCCATACCATGGTTGAACTAATCCATTATCATCTTCTGTATAATACTTTTCACATTTATGATTTTCATCCGTACTACATGGATCTAATGTGAAATTATATTTCTGATTTAATTCATCAAAAAGATGTTGTGGTGTACTCCATAAATCTGTTTTGCTACTATATAATCCTTTATTAATCATGGTAATTAGCTCGTGAATTTTGTGAATTTATCTAAGCTAATAAATTTATTTCGTAGTAATGTTGCTGCAATTTCATTTCTACTAATTAAAGCCTCTTCAAGTGTGAGTCGTATTGATGTTTTTGTTGTATCTTTCATTGTAATAGGGTGTTTATAGTGGATCATTGCTTTGAATTTACCATTTTCAAATGTAATGCCTGGTTTTCCTAAAGTTTTATCACAATGTATTATATTAGTATTTGGACTTCTTTTTGATATTGGACTAGTTCTAAAGTTGAATTTTTCATTTGTACGATTTAAACTTCTATATATATCACATTTAACATCACTCATTTTTCCACCTCTACATCATCATAATATAATTCTTCAACCATATTAATAAGGTCATTAATTGCTTCTTCAATGTATTCCCCATAGGATACATCATATCCACGTTGTTCAGCTACTTGTTTCTTTGCTTCATCCATATTATTAAAGAATTCACTTGATAATTGAATCTTAAGTTCAACAACTTCAACTTCATCACTCATTTTTCCACCTCTTCATCATAATAGTAATCTATACTTTCATCAGGTACATATTTAACTTCATGTACAGGTCTTTTACGACGTATAATATTAATAGAACAACTCATAATGCACGCCTCCTCTCAATAAATATCCTTTCAAGTTCAATCCATCTACTTATTAATCTTCTGATACTCATCTTTTCACCTTCTCTATAAACTGTTTTCTACGTTCTGTATTCTCATATTCATTTAAATCATAACCATATCCATAATGGCATAGCCAGTTTCGTAATGGTTTATAAAAATTATATTTAAAAAAGCTATACCAGATATGATCTTTGTGCCATACCCTATACATATCTACCAATGCAACTTTACCCTTTGTTAGTTCTATTTTTTTAATGTTTACACCTCCATATATAATTAATGTATTAATGCTACTATTATTAACATTATAATTACTATAATTATTATTTCAAGTTTTAATGTGAAATCATATATTCCATGATCATGTCCATATCGTTCTAGTTTACTCATAACTATCTACCTCTGTACTATCATACTGAATCTCATCCATCCTGCCATACCTGTTGATCCATTGTCAACATATGATGCAAACACTGGACTGAATCCATGTGCGATATAATCGTTAACCTTATCCTCTAATCCACCTGCTGTTAATGCACTAACTATTTTCCATGTTGCATCGTAATCTGCTGCCTCTTCCTTTTTACCAAATATTGCCATAAATAATCACCTCGTTTTATACTTCCTTATTCTATACATTATACTCTATAGTATATAAAGGTTTTGTATTTCCCGAGTATCGTAAATGTTCATCACATCCGATTACTCTAAAGAAAATATGAAGAAGTATTTATTCACTTCTTCTTTTAGCTATTAATCCTGCAAGCATCATACCTGCAATTATTGCTGCTGCAATTCCTAATGGTACAAAGTTACCACCAGTTGGTTGCATTGGTATTGTATTATCCCCACTGTTAACTACTTCTTTGACTGTCTTTGATATACCATTAATTCCATCGATACCATCTACACCATTAAGTCCATTGATACCTGCTACACCGTTAATACCGGCTATTCCTTGTGGTCCAATTAATCCTTGTAATCCCTGTAATCCTTGTGCACCGGTTTCACCAGTTGCTCCTGTTAATCCCATTAATCCTTGTAATCCTTGAAGTCCCTGTGCTCCAGTTTCACCTATTGCACCTGCTACACCTTGGATGCCCTGTAATCCTCTAGCACCTGTTTTACCAACTGCTCCAGGAATACCTTGTAATCCTTGTGGGCCTATGAATCCCTGAATACCCTGTGCACCAGTGAGTCCAGTTAATCCCATGATACCTTGTGGTCCCTGTGCACCTGTTGCTCCAGTTTCACCTGTTGCTCCATCCTGGCCATCAATACCATCTTTACCATCTTGTCCTGCTGGTCCTTGTTCACCCTGTATCACAACAACCTTAGCCTGATGACATGATTCAAGATGATTCTTAAATGCACTCTGACTATCAGTATGATAATCACAATATGGACAATTATATTTATATACATGTCCACAAGATGCTGTTGCACTCGCAGCGCCGCTAAAACCAATTGCTACTATACACAATAATAGTATGCTAATTACTCCTTTCATATTCATAATATATCTCCTCCACGTCGCGAGTCACAAACTGCTCAAACGACTATATGAAGGTGAGGCGTGGTGGGAATAACCCACCGCTTTCCGAAGTTTAAAGACATTTGGACAAGGTCATAATGATAATTTATTCAGTAATAGGTTCAAGACATCTAGGGCACATATTACCTCCATATTCAAGGTCAGCACCATTTAATGTAAATTCCATGCCACAATTAGGGCATATATTTTTAAATCCAACATCAAGGTCATGTTCAAATGTTTCAGCTATAATAGTATCATACTCCATATTGTTCTCCTCCCACATATTCAGAGTCTACCATTTCATCATCAAAGAAAGGTACTACCATTTCATCATCAAAGAAAGGTAAACGACCATTCACAAGTTTACCCATAAATTTAAGTTCAAGATAAGTAATGTAATCTAATAATAATTCAGTGTCAACATTCATTATTATTCCTCCATTAATCGTTTAATTTTTTCCTGACGTAATTTATATCCTGCCATTTTCATTGCAAGTTTTTTACGTGACATTATATTACCATTATCATCATAAGAATAATGTGCTCCACTATTCATAAGTATCAACTCCATATGTTTTTTGTTCCCCTTCATGTTACTGTGAGGTTGTGTCGACACTTAATCTATCATAGAAAAGTGTGAAATATTTTAACCCCTTCATGTTACTGTGAGGTTGTGTCGACACTTAAAGTCTAATGTAGAATATGTTGTACATAAAAAAGATTTAATCATCCCATGAACCATCATCGTTATTATACATTTCAGCACGTTTAAAGCTACCATGATCTGTGTTAATTCTGTGAGCTATTTCACTGCATTGTTCTGAACAATATTGACGTTTTCCATTAGTTGAAAATTCAGTTCCACATATTAAACAGATTTTAACATTTTTAGTTCCGCGTATTTTACGAGTACTAAATACCTGTCTACATTTTTTACTACAATATTTAGCATCGCTACGTTTTGCCTCAAATGTTTCTCCACATTGTACACAAATTTTAATTACCATATTTATTCACCTCCGTAGCGTTCCACACGTTCTGATTTATTTAATCTAAATGTCCATTTAGTGTTGTATCTCTGGATACCATCAGCATCTAAGAAACTGAATGATTCCTCGAGAAGTTCTAATCCATAGTTAACACCATCTACAGGTTTGTGTTCTGGGAGTTCTGCTATTTCACCTGCTGGTATCTGGTAGTAGAGTGGGTTATTTTTACATGCTGATTTGTCAACATCACTGACACGTTTACTATAGTAACGGTCACCGTAATGGTAACGGCCTAATGATTTTTCAGCGGTTGGGTCAAACATTCCACCACTATTAGGGTCGTTGATTACACTAGGTGAACCACCTATTGCCTTTGCAACAGGTGCTGGTGTCCATGGTTTGGATTTAATCCTAACTATTGGTAGTTCCCTTTTAGGGAATTGTGGGTTCTCAGGTTTAGGTGATATTATTGATGCAATTTCTATCTGTTTTTGCTGGTAGCATTCAAAGCAGTATTCAGTTTCTATACCATTACGAACAGCTACAATCATTTCATTTCCACATTTTTCACATATCATATTTTCCACCTCAAGTTTTACTTCCATACTATACCATTGATTTACTAGCATATAAATGTATCTATTCTAGGAGTTGTAATATCTCCACAGAATCAATGCTCCAACCAAAGTCATCTGGATGTGTCCAGAAACCCCATTCCCACGCAAGCACCTCTCCACAATGTGGACAAACCTCACTCATCATTCCAATGTTCACATTCATATTATCACCCCTATTCTATTATGAATTCTACTATGTTATCAAACCGGACATTAACTTTACCACGGTTTGCACTGTTACGATTACCACTGACCTGGTATTCAACAACCTGACCAATAACATGGACATTGTCACCACGTTCAACAAATGGGAAGTCGCCTTGATTGTAACCTTCAAAGTTATTAGGGTTTATGCCTATGTGGTCATCACCTTTAACAACTTGTCCATCTACTATTATATTGAAGTTACCTATAACAACACGACCACTGTCATCATATCGAACTGATACTTGACCGACTATTTCAATCTGTTGACCTATGAAGTTTAACATTTCATTTCTTACCATTCTCAATCACCTCAGTTTTTCCGAACCCCGTAATGTTCATCACATCCGGTTGTTCTAAAGAAAAAGCCCTTGTTTGCAGTTTCTAACACGTTGATTTTTGGTTGGCTCGTGACACCCTTTTGGAAAGTTGTAGTAACTTTCCTGCCTGTATATAATAGTTGTATTCGATAGTATATAAAGGTTTTGGTTATGACCCCGGATTCCCAAAAAAAGGTTTTGGGTCGAAGGTATGTCACAACTTTTTGCCCTCACTATATAGTTATACAAGTATATATATGTACCGTTAGGTATATATACCCCTAATTTCATTTGTCACGATTAATTAGCTACTAGTATATAAGTGTGTGATTTTTTCTTATTTCTGAAAATAAAAATGAGTTATTCATCCCCATTAACCCATTTCCAAAACTCAATTTCTCACATCATTCATTAAAGACTATTTGACGTACACGGTTTGCAACATTTTCTATATCTGATTCATCAATACTGACAACACCATTGAACATGTATGATTCACGTATATCAGTTTCAACCTCACCTATAACACCGTTGACAGGTGCATTGAAAAATACTATTTCTTCAACACCGTGTGCTATAATCTCACCATCTATGTCACGGCGGTTTGGATTATTATTTTCTGATATATCGACGTGGTGTGCGACCTCATGTATTATTGAAGCTACAGCATCATTATCATTTATGTTTGGGTTGATTCCTATTGCATGTTCCTCTGGTATGTAAAATGCACATTCATCATTATCTGCGAATTGGTCTATGAAGATTCTGACATTACTATTATTTTCCACATTTTCTATTATCTCATTTACGATACTCATATTTCTCACTCCTATTTATATATAAATTAACAACCATCAGGTATATCATCATATGAAGGTTTCATTGCACGTGCTCTAACAGCACCCTTTGGTGCTGCTCTAACTGCATCTGGTGATACAACATTATATGCCTCTCTGTGAGCTTTAACAGCTACACGTTCTGCGTGGTGTATATCATCATGGCATTTCCTACATACTGGTACTATTGTACCATGTTGGTGTATTCCATGAACACCTGTTGCTGGTTTGCCACATTTATAACATTTACCATCCCAATCTGCTATAACCTGTTCTACCTGTTTATTCCATTCAGATTTACTTTGTCTAACCATTCTTAATCACCTCATAGTTTTCCCGAGTTGCGCTTCATTTATCATGCCCGCTTTCTCTAAAGAAAAAATAATTGCTTTCTAACACGTATGATTTTTGGTTGGCTCGTGACACCCCGACTCAGAGACAGACTTGTGTGTAGTAACTTTCTGCCCCGTATATTATAGTTGTTGTAAGTAGTATATAAAGGTTTGGGGTCTTCTGGTTTCATCTTTTGTTATACTTGCTACAATATACTATTGTACTGTATAGTATATAAAGGTTTGTATTTTTCGAATAAAAAATTGGACTAGATTTTACTCTAGTCCTCTGTGGTGGTTACTGATATATCCCTCATATCATTGGGAAGGTTATTTTTATTCGTATGGTATCCATGATGGTGTTTTAGTTAATGCTCCACTACACCAATGGAGTCCTAATGCTTTACTGCTTGATGTGGCTGCTGCTAGGTCTATCCATGTTTCTGATGTGAATTCTTTTCCTTTTATCTTGAATATTGCATGGTTTATTCCATCACCTGTACAGTATATTCCATATGGTACTGCTGTGTATCCCATTTCCTTGGCGAGTTTCACACCAATTTGGGTATAGTCGACACAGTTTAGTCCTGTTGCACTTCCATTTATATCTTTAATTAACATTGCTACTGCATTTGTTGCATTATATTGTCCATTAAAGTAGTATGCATATGCACAATTAGTCTTTACTATGTTATAGAATTGTGTAAAGTTACTGAATGTTTTACCTGTACCGGCTATTATCTTCTTTTGTATATCACTTGTTGTGACAGGGGTTGGTGTAGGTGTTGGTACTGGTGTTGGATTTACATCTTTAAGTCCTAATGCAGCTAATGTTACTGGTCCTACAATACCATCCTGTAATAATCCTTTACTTTTCTGGAATAGTTTAATTGCTGCAATGGTATATCTACCACTTACTCCATCAACTGTTCCTGTATAGAATCCTAATGTTTTTAATCGTGTTTGTATCTGTTTTACTGTTACCATATTTATATGCCTCCTATTCCATATCTAAACAATGCTAATCCTTTACAGTATGGTTTACATGCATTTATCTCTGCTTGTAATACTGATGTTGATTTAGCTTTAACATTTGCATCGCTGATATATGTTTCTAGTGCTGGATATATTTTACCTGGATATTTAGTGTTATATAATTTCATATATGCTACTAGTTGTGTTACTGTTTTATTATAGTCTCCTAGGTATAACATTGGCATTATATAGTCACACATGTCTTTGATGACACTCCATTTCTGGTCTCCATCCCAATCTTGTGCTTTGGTACATAAGATAAATGTCTTATTTGATGCTTTACATATAGATTGAATCGTCTTGATTTCACTATAATAGTCTGCCATATTATATGTTTCTTCATCATGACACATATGCCATCCAAGATTAGTTACTTGTTTAGTGTAATTGAATCCCATCCATGTCCATGCATATGGTTTAAGTCCTGCTGCTTTAATCTTTGTTAACCATGCATCCATCTTATTATAGTTACTATTTAATATCCGTATATATACTTCTGTTATTCCTTTAGCTTTCATTGCATTAAAGTCACATTGATTTAATGGTGTTGCTTCGGGGTTGATAAAGTATCCTAATCCAAATACTGGTGCACTTGGTACTGGTGTTACACTTGAACCATATGTCTTCTTGGTTAATGTTATTTCAATACTAGCTGGTTCTTTTTTATAATATTTTACATATGCATCTTTATTAGCTACCATTATATCAAAATATTTAAGTAATATATAACTATTACCACCTGATATTGTAGCTATTTTATTTGGTAAACTCTTATTTTTAGCTACATAAGCATTATATCGAACTCGCATATCATTAAACATTGCTAGTTTAATGTTTCCTTTTGTTAAACTTCCTGACATAATAATTTCGCCTCCAATTTATGGTATTAAATTTACATCAATTGGTATAGTTTTAAGGTCACCATTTATAAGTTCTAATACATTCATTGTATTATCACCCAAACTTATAAATGGATAATCAATACCATCCAAGTTTATTGTACATTTATCTATATTGAAATGGTTACAAAATGCAGCTTTATAATATCCATTTACTACTATTTTATGCATTAAAATATTATCATCTAATATTATATCCATATCAATAGTATTGTATATATTTTGTACAATAGATAATGATACATCTAAAGGTGGTGTTGGTGTTGAAATTACAGTTTCAGTTTTTACTATTTTATCAATTGTTGCCATATTTTCATACCGCCATTGGTGTTATATATCCTACTATAATTCCATAAAATTTATATGCAGTATTAGCTGATAATCCAGTCATTGTGAAGTAGAAATTACTACCTCCTCCACCATCAGGGTCAAGAAAGTATCCTGCTGTAAGTACAGCACTTGTATCTGCTGTTGTTTGATAATCAAATCCTATAAGTACAGCATCAATTGCATGCACCAGACTACGCTGTCCATTAATGGTGCCTCCAGTACCATTAAAGAAATCTGTATTCATACGTCCATCAAAATTTCCACTTGCATCCATTGTTACCGTGAAATTTAATCCTTCAATAATAGGCACTGCTTGTACACTATCTGTTCCATATGCTTCTTGATATGGTATCATTATTCCAGTATTTTGTACATATTGTAGATACATTCCTTCTAGATATAGATATTGTCCGGTGGTTAATTTACCTACACTTACAACAAACTTATATTCATATCGTATATCAAACCATGTAAAATTGGTGGCTTGTCGATTAAATTCCATGTGTACAGGCATTTGCCCAACACCATTACTTATCCATGTTTGGTATGGCACTGTTAATTCTTTTGTTTCATATTGTTTTCCACTATTATCTCGCTTATATACTGTTATCACTAGATTATCTATCAGGTTTTGTCCATTATATGTTATATTTTGAGGTGTTCCTTGTGCTGGATCGGATGCTTCAATAAATAGTGTGGGAAGTACTATATTATTTAGTACTCCATTTTTAAACCATTCTGTCTCCATTAATATTTGTCCTTGATATGTTCCTTTTACTGCCTTTCCATCTAGATAGTTACTACTATATGCTAATTCTGCTGTGTTTCCTATATAGTCAGATGCTCTTAATAGTATTCCAGGATTACTTCCTAGTGCCTGCATTTTTGGATTTGTATCTGTTGTTGTCATCTATAACACCTCATATATATAGTTTATTCCACTTACTGTGAATTTATCTGTACTCATTAAGTCCATATCAAACTCTAATGTCATACCAATATATTTATCTGTACCATCAGGTCCAATAACTATTAAGTCATTATTTGTTTGATACATGATTTTACTGTTTTGATATTCTCCACCAGGTGGTTTAGTTCCTATTTTGATTACATTGTTTCGTTTTGGTCCATGTGCTGGTTGTGGGAATGTTAATGTTAAATCAGCATCACCTGGACTAGTTGGTAGTATTGGATAATCAGCTAATGCTTCTTCTTGATTCCATCCTATCATAGATACTGATGGTTTCATACCACTACCTGATTTGAAATAGTCAAATCTTGCTGAACCACTGTTGGCTGTTGTTGCTAATGCAAATAATCCCATATATGAACCTTTAATATATCCCTGATATGTAACTGTGTTATACATACCATTATCTGAACGTATCCGTTTCCAATCAATACCATCATTACTATAATCAAAATGTGCCTTCTTTTGTATATGATCTACTACTATACGGATTGCACATGGTAATGTTATGGTCACAGCAAACACTGTTGGTCCAACTCCACTTGTTGATTGAGTTTCTAAACGTAATGTATATACACCTGCAGCGTCACGATTTATACCATATCTTAAAGCCATATGTGTTCCTGGTGTTATTCCTTCAGCTAAAAATATGCCTGCATAATTATTTGCAACAGCAGAACTTATAGCTAATATTTTAGTTTGATAATAACATTCTTCACTATTATTTAAACCACCCTGTTTTTGTATCTGATATATTATTGGACATGTTTGTGCCGTATATGTCCAATTATGTGCACTTGCACTTGTCCAGCTTAATGTTAATTCTCCGGGTGGACCAGATACATCCGAACCACCGGATGATTCTTCAGTAAATGTACTATTTAATGTACCTGCTTGTATCCATTGATCTATCATATATCCATTTGTAAATTCATCTTCAACAAATTCCATTTCTGGACCTACAATTGGATACATTAATATTTTATTTAAATGTAATGATTTAGGTCCGGCTGGTGTTGTTTGTGAATTATAATATATATTTATATTTACATCACCACTTGTAGGACCACCTATATTAGTACCATATGTTAAACGTAATGTACGTCCTATAACATCCCAATGTATACCATTATTACTTACACTCCATATTATTTTACCATACCCAACTCCATAACTACTACTTATATATGATAATTTAAGAAATCGTTGTGTTGATGTATTTCCATGTAAACGATATGTTGATTTAACTGCTCCATTTACACCATTAGATTTTGAATAGAAATTCCAATAAAATCCTGCAGTTCCATATGTTGGAGTTGCAATATAATACATTGCACATCTACTATATGAACCTGAACCATCACTTATCTGAAATATAGGTCCATCATTTGCTGTTGTACCTGACAGTGGTTTTATTTCAGCAATATCCCATATTATTTCAAAACTATCTGTTCCATCAAATTTGGCACCTGTCGTATTACTTGAAATAACCGGTACTTCCGTATATCCTGTTGTACTTGGAAAATCTATATTTAACAATCCACTACTTTCTGTAATAGTACTATGTGTTGTTGCTAATGCCGTCCATTTAGTAGTATCTAAAACATTATCTTCAAAGTCATCATAGAAGAATGTATTTCCACCTAATGTAATATCACTTGTACTTGTTGCAGCTGCATTTCCATAATAACAATATATCCATTGAGGATCGGTACTTGCATATGCCGTTGCAGACCCTGTTAATGTTTTAGGTTCACGTTCCTTATCTATAAACCACCATGGAATCATAACAATACAACTAGCCATTCCACTTGCAGTGAAATTTAAGATATAGAAATCGAGTAAGGTTACACCATCATTTGCGGTGAAACGTATATCTGTAAAGTTACCATCAGTCATATTTGCCTTATATGGTACAGCAACAATAACACCATAATATTCACTTGTACTATGTCCGGTTGCATTTCTTAGTTTACCAGCGCTACGTTCAAATTGTAATGCTATCCGGTATGGCCATGCACTATTATACCAGCTTGCCTCGATTTCTACTCCACCATAATTTTCATATTGTAATGGCATTGTAACCTTAAAATTATCAGGTGAACTTGCACCTGCAGGGAATCGTCCGCTTGTACTATTTGTACAGCTACTTCCATACATATCAAATATCTTTTTACCCGATGCAGCTGCTGTATATCGATGTTGCATTAATGTTACTATTTCACCCATATCTGTAATACCTTTAAGGGTTACATGTATGTCACCTAGACTGGTTGTTTCAACCATATCATATGTAACCTGATTCCATATTGGACTGTTTGTTTCATTAACATGATGACTATGGACCGCATATGCGGTCTGTACATCATCTGTTATATCAGTATCTGGAACATATGTTAATCCATTATCATTGGTTATCATTGATATGACATTGTCGTCACTATTATATATCTGTGATTTACTATAATTCATATTCTTTACTGCCATAACTATTATACCTCCTTTTTTAACTGTATGCTCCAAGACTTGTTTCCATTCCACCAACTTTAGCTCCGCTACTATTATATGCTGCATTGCTTTCAACTGTACGTAATCTACGTGTTAATTCATCTATCTTCTTTTTATAGTTACGGAAACTTTGCGCTGGTATATTTAAACTTAATTCAGTTTCAAAACTACCATTAACAAAATCTAGGTTGTGACGAATACTTTCAATACTATATATTCCATCAATACGTTTAGGTGCATATAATACACGTGCAAACTGTCCTGGTTCAAGTAATGTTGATCCTTCAATTGTAACATCAAATCCTACATAGTTATGTTGTGTACTATTAATATTCTGTTTTAATAGATAATCAACCTGGCTATCAACACTGTTTAATTCTTTACTGGTATATGCTACAAATGAGTATGGTTCATATTTCTTGGTTTTATATTTTGGATGTTTCTTTTTTATTGCAGCTTCATTTTTAGTCCACCATGCTTCAGCAACTTTATTTTTAGCTTCTAAACGTTTTTGCATCTGTGTATTTGCAGCTTCTAAACTATTCATACCTGATAATACTTCGGTTTCTCCGATTGGTAGATAGTGTTTAATACTTTCACTATCTGCTTGTGTTACAAATCCTTGACGGTAATCATCATATTTAAATATTCCACGTACATAGTTAATCATACCACTTTCAATTGGATGATAACTTAACCCTGATATATTTTTAATATTCATTTCACCTAATCCAACTGGTAATGTATAGAAGTTTTTAGGTAGGAATATCATTTGGTCTTCATATCTTTCCATTCCAGGTCGTATCCATGCCATATAATTTGATCTATTACATATATCTAATAGTTCATCATATGCGGTGGGTACATCTGTTGTACTGAATGTCATTGTTTTATCAAAGGATCTGAATCCTATAATATTATCTATTGTAAAACTACTACAACGCCTATCTAATACTGTTAGATTATCTTGTTGACCAACTAATCGTATCTCAGTTATATAATAGTTTGCTTTACTTGGGTCAATTACACTTGCACTTGCCTTGGCTTTTGTTTTAAATAGTGTATGTAAATTAACATCTACACTTTGCCAGGCTCCATTAAATGTAACTGGAAGATTTGAAAGATTAACTTTAGTTCCACTTGGTGTTGGACCATTGAAGTGTAATACATATGTTAATTTATCAACTGGTTCTTGGTTGGTCATAAACATATCTATTTCTATATTAAATTTTATTGGATATTTAATACCAGCACCAGATACATAATAGTCAAATCCAAACTGATCATATACTGTTGCATCCCAATTTAATCCTGTACCTTCACTATATAATGTTAAACTATTAGTTCCAGGCTTTGTTGGACGTACTGTACAACTACTTCCATTGGTTCCGAAACTGGTTTCCCAACGTTTCTCAAATCCAACACTAGTTAATCCGGATACATCACCTGCTGATTCAAATATATTATAGCATACATAATCCTTTGATATTGCATTCCAATTTATATTATATAAACTTGTACACAGATATCGAGCAGCATCTTGTATACTTCCAAATTTACTATATGGACTTATTGCACCATCCTGACCTAATTTAGCTCCTCCTAGTTTCATATTCTTTAGTATATGTGTACGTTTAAGGTCATATAAACGATTTACACATGTTAGTTTTAATGTTTTATTATCATCACTGATATCCCAACCTTCAATATATCCACCGAACATTGGTACAGTATCAGCCATATCTTCACCTAATGCTAAGGTGATATGGTCTCCAAAGTCAAACCGTAATATATTATATCCATTATAATCCCAATATTCCGGTTTCATCGCAATATTTAATTCTAATTTATCTATATCTGTAATTCCATTCTGTGTGAAGTTAGCACTTATAAGATCTAACCTTGTATCTGATGGTCCATTATATTCACGACCACCTTCAAACCTTGTTAATCTTGAGATACGCATCCATCCTAACATACAGTTTTGTGGCACTGTAACCTTTACTTCTTGGTTTCCTTTAGCTATCTTTGTTATTGGGATTCGTATTATTTTACCATAATCATTCCAAGCTTGATGACCATTACCAGTATATATACTAGTAGCACCAACCTTAACATCTACATTATCACTATTTGCAACTGTTTGTTTATTCCATATCATCATTTCAAATAGATATTTATCTTTACTTGGAAAATTAACCAGTTTTGTGAATGTCATTGATGCTACATTATTAGCTGGTCCTATCCATGTGAAATATTCATGTGGCATACTTTTAACTGTTTGTGTTGAAGCAGATGGTGTAAAAGAGGTGAAATTAATGAAATCAATTTCACTATGATCTATTGCATCAATCCGAACATAATAGTATGGATCTTCAAGATGCCAGTTCACATTGTTTACATTGACATCATTTATAAATTCATTAAACATATTAACTTTCACCCCTTTTTATATTATTTGTCTCAATGATATTCCTGTTCGTGTTTGTTTATAAAATGCTTGTGCTAATTTATCTGCCGTTTCATAACCGGTTGCTCCATTATTTACCCATCCAATACCAGTCATTGTATCAGCTGGTATACTATCAGATATGATATCACACTGTGTCCCTTTAACTATTAATAGTCGATATGTATCGGCTGCATTATTATAGATTGTTGCATAATATCCTGTATTGATATTTTGCATTGAAATACTTGCACCAGCAGCAGGACTGCTTGTTGTAGTTCCATCATGATAATACCTATCCTTTAATGTATAGGTCATATCAGTATATGGATGTTCAACAGTCATTATTGGATCGCCACGACGTAAAGTCCATTTAGTATTGTTCACCTGTAACACAACTATATTTGGTGTTATACGTAATGCACGTACTAAACCAATTGTTCCTACATTAAACCGGTTAATCTCTGTATATGCAGCACCAGTCCATGCAGATACTATAACATTATTTGCATCCATTGTTAATTGTGTTAATCCATTCTTCAATGTAGTTGTGGTTGGTGTTAATTTAGTACCTGTACTTGTTGCTAATCTACTAGTTGTAGCAATATTATTTGTACTATATAATTTCACACTTCCCTTATAATAGTCACTAGTTGCAACTGTAAATGGTATCATATCATCAGGATTAAGAATATATGGAATATTACCATCTTCTGATGCACGTGTGCCTGTTGTTGTAATTAATGATGTTGATCCTACAGGTAATGCTACTGTATTAGGAAATGCAACACTACTACCATTATATACATGTAAATTCTTAATTTGTGCAACAAAATCAACTGCATTATCATTATTTGCAGCTGCAAATGTTATATACATACCATTCTTAAAGTTAGGTATATTACTTGGACCATAATAGAGTTGTATCCAATCTGCCCCACCATTTACTTTTTCACTTATACGTACATATCCATTATAATAGAATTTTATCTGCCATTGAAGTGTACCTGTTAAACCAACCCCTGTAGATTGTTGATACATTGTAGCTGTTTTACCTGTACTTAATACAGTATTAATATTAAGTTTACGTGCTGTATTTGTATGTTGTATATTACATGCAAGATATTGTTTTTTACCTTTAGTTACAAATTGTTTATCACCATTACCATATACACTAGGACTTAATGCTATCTGTGTTAATGCAGTATGTCCTGTTGCAGGGTCTGCTATATTATCTAATTCAACCTCTAATGTAAATGGAGGAGTAAACTTAGCTTTATCAACAAATACCCATGCATGTTGTAATGTATTATGTACACTGGATTTTATAGATAAACGATTCTCTGTGCCCCCACTATTACTCCAACTACTAGTTGCAGCACCGGGATATTCACATTGACTACCCCATTGAGTAGTATTATCATTGTTAACTATTGCAAGCTTATCACTATTAGCAGTGATATCATATGTAGGGTCAAAACTGATACCATCATATATGCCTTGACTATAATTCATAGCTAAATATTCTTTTTCATGATCAGATATCTTAATATAATCTAATTTACATGTTGCAATATTCAAGTTATCATGATCTATATCTAATCTTGTTAATATTACCCATCCTTTATGTTGGAAGAAATCATTATCAGTTAAATCTGATGTATTCATCCATATAATTTCACCTTGTTCAACAACACCTTTTAATTGTAATGCCTTATCTAAACTGCATACAATACTAAAGCTTTGTTGTTCACTGTATTGACCTCTAGTAAAAATATTAGAATTAGAGGTAACAGTTTTGGTGGTGTCATTTGAAAAACTGAATTCATTATTATCAAATAGATGTGCATCAGCGATACTTACTGGTCCTATAAAACATGTGTCTACCATAATATGTTACCTCCTAGAATGTGTTTCTAAATATTTTATTATTAGCCTTTTCAACTTTTGCCTGGAAGTCATCAAATCCATAGACATCCCCAACTATAGTTATTCCACCCGAGTCACCACTTGGTCCTCTTGGTGGTGGGCTCCATGTACCATTTAATGCTTTTCGTGCTGGATCATAATCTTTACCACCGATATTTGCCCAAACATGTGGATTACCATTCCATGTACCTTGGACTATATTTCCTCCACCGGCCATAGCTATTAATCCCATGGACATATCTACACAGTTACCAGACATACTATTATTTCCATTAATTGCATTCTTTTGCATTCCACCATAATTTTCATAGTTCAATGCTAGACCATCAAATGATCCTCCAGGTCCTCTTGCATGTGCATATGATGGTGGTGCGCTTGGCCCTCCGGTTATTGTTTTCATTATAGTTGTAACAACACCAGATGCTCCATTTCTTACATAGTTATATAATCCACTTACAGCATTCCATGCATCACTTACAAATGCAGATACACTTACACTACCTTGTGCTCCTCCACGTACGAGATTCCACAAACTAGATACAGCACCCCACACAGTTGATATTATACCATGTGCTATACCGATAGCACCATCAGCGCCACCTTTAACAAGATTCCATAAGGCAGATAATGCACCCCATACAACTGATATTATACCATGTACTATACCGATTGTACCTGACATACCACCAGATACGAGAGATTTTAAGGTATTCCATGCATTTGTTACACTACTTATTACACCTTGGAATGGTGATAATATCCATGCTAATAGACTAGCTCCTAATCCCATTAATGCCTGTCCTAGATATATTAATACAACCTGTCCAAGCTTTAATGCAACCTGTCCAATTAATGGTAATAGTTTAGTAAATAATTGTACTAATGTGTTTATTATTGTTGGTCCATTTGCATTAATCCAATCAACAAATCCCTTACCAAAATAATCACCAGAAGCAGCACCAGCAGCACCCATAGCACCTGCATCAGGTGTTAATAGATTTGCAATTATAGTATCAAGACTACCACTTAGACTTGTAAAACCATCAATAAGCCATTGTACAAGCTGACTACCAATAGTAACCATCTGTCCTGATATATTACCTATCATACCAGGTATAGCAGCTATTGCAAGGTATATTTGTTGTCCAAGCCATGTAGCTGATGCACCAATATCTGTAAATGCACCACTCCAATCACCAGCCTTAAACTTATCATATACAGCTGTGATTTCTTCACCCCATGTATTCCATATATAAATAGCAGCAGCAACAGCTAATACAATAGCACCAATAGCTAATCCAATAGGACCTAAAGCAGCCATACTAGTTAAACCTAATGCACTCATAGCACTTCCAATAGATACAATTACAGGTGATAATCCTATAAATGCAGCTACAAGTAATGCAACACCTGCAACAAGTACAGCAATAGTTGTACTTGCACCATTAGTTTTTTCATCTAACATTGAAAAGAACTCAATTATAGGTTCTGCGATCATTAAGAGTGCACTTCCAATATTTGTTATTGCAAGTTGAACCTTACCCTTAAGTGACTCCCATTTAATAGATGCAATATCCAATGCTGACAAACCACTATATCCTTCAGCAGTTAAAGCTTTATTCAATGCTAATATACGATCACTTACAGTAGCTTGATCTTTAAGCGTACTCATCTGATTCTTTAATATAGAATCACGTTCAAGCTGACTTGTGTTACCAGTACTTACATATTCCTTTAAATCCATCTGGGTTTCTATCATAGATTTACCCATAGCTTGTGATACGGTTGTATAATCAGCTACAGCGCTACCTAAACTATTTAATTCAGCAGTTGTAAGATTTGTTTGTTTTGCTACAGCACCTGTTAATATAGTATTCATAAATGTATCATCACCAGGTACAGCAGCTACAATTTCATTAATTGTTTTAATATAACCTTTAGCAGCATCATTACTCATCTTTGTACCAAGATATGCAGTGTTAAATTGACGTTGTGTAGCA
Organism: Bacteroidaceae bacterium; assembly: GCA_963667395.2. Taxonomy (GTDB): domain Bacteria; phylum Bacteroidota; class Bacteroidia; order Bacteroidales; family Bacteroidaceae; genus Bacteroides. The sequence goes on along the minus strand of CAXXJL010000009.1, from coordinate 27,490 downwards.
CCAGTCCATGCATCACTAGCCATTTCTGCTAATCCATATGATCCAGCTAAACCGGTGATAGCACCAGATATTCCATCCATAGATGAACTTGCTTTACTTGCACCACTTGATATCTTACTAAATGTAGCTGATGCTGTTGATCCAAGTTTAGATACAGCTTGTGATGCAACATTAGCACCTTTACTCATTGCTGAACCAATTAACCCACCAACTTTACTACCAATACTACCAGTTTTACTTAATGCTGATGATGCTGTTGTTGCACCTTTACTTATACTACTACCAATAGTTGTACCTGCCTTACTTGCTTCACTTCCAAGTTTACTTATATTCTTAGATGTACTATTAAATGCACCAGCTGTGTTATCCTTACCATTTACGCTAATATCAATTCTTTTACTTGCCAAGTATCTCACCTCCCTTATTTATTTTTATTCTTCGCTTCTTGTATACGATTATATTCCTCTTCTTCTAAACGTTCCGCTAACCAATATCCATAATAACGATTGAAGACACGATTGTCCATATCTAACATTTCATCGTGACTCCAATGCATAACTTCACCCATACGATATAGGGCCATCATACATCCTTTATGGCCTATTTCTGGGCGATCTGTTTTTTTACTGCTTTCTTTTCCATTGCATCAATTTCACGGTCATTAAATCCTTTATCATACATAGCTTTACGTTCAAGATATTCTTTAAGTTTCTGGAACTGTTCTAATGTAACCATATTTGCTTCTTCTTCTGTGAGTTCAAGTAGTTTCATTAAATATTTAGCTATAATAGTTTCTGATTTAATTAAGTCATCAGGATCTGCTAGTTTAAGTTCATCTAATTCTTGAAGCATAGCTTCATTAGATAAGTTTTCTCTTACTGTTAAATGTTTAAATGCAACTTCTTTACCAAATATCTTTACTGTCTTTTTATTCTGTGTTATTATATCAAGATCTAATTCTACCATTATAACCACCACGTTAATTTTTTATAATCCATAATCATTTCTATAATCTTTATTTTCACCATTAGGATCACCTTCTGATCCTATACTTTTCTTTCTTCTACGATTAGGTAGATGTTCATGTGACTCATAATATCCATAATTGACCATATATACATCACTCCCCCTATATCAAATAAGGTATAAAAGGGTAAGAATGTACCCTTATACTAATGTTGTTTGTGCATTAATAGCACTATCAACCTGTGCCTTAATTGTACCAGACCCTGCTAATGCAAGTTCAGCAGCTGGATCATATAATGCTTTGAAATCAAACTTAATCATCATACGATCATCAAATGGCATATCAATCTCAGCACTATCATATACAGCTCTTGGTATAGTTATTTTAAACCTACTAGGAGCAGGTGTACCTGTACCAACATTAGGACCAGTAGCTTCAATAACTAATTCACGTTTAGTTGTAGCTGCATTCTGATCAAATGTAGGTGCTGTAGCTGTTGCTCCACCAAGCCAATATTTATATTCAGTATAATCCTGGAAATACATTTCAATAGAACCAGATACTTCAACTGTTGTAGTGTAGATCATATTATCACCCTTAGCAGCAGCCGCACATGCAGTCCTTACAGACTTAAGTCCACGGTCAATCTTAAGACTAACACTAGATACATCACAGTTAGCAGCACCACCAATAGAAACTCCAAGATCATCAAATGCAAAGGATCTACTAGTAGGATATGTAGGTGTAAATGCAGCCTTACTTATATCCCCACCTTTACCCATAGTACCTGTTTTAATATCAATATCTTCACCAGGTTTCATATCAATCTCTAAACTTCCAAATCTTAAATCATAAAATTCCTGATATGATAATGCATCACGACCAACAGCTGCTGTGAATATTGGAAGATTATCTTGCATAGTAAATATATTACTAAATGCACCAGTAGCAGATGGTATAGCTGTACTTGTAACCTTACCAAACACACCAAAGTTAAATGCTTCTAATGGTCCATTAATAAATGCAGGGACCTGTAAGTCACCTTCAGCTGCTAATCTTTTAACAGTATAATCACTGTATGCAGCAGATGATTTCTTATAATAATTCTTAAACTCCTTCTCTATAACAGGTTTAATACCTGGCTGTTCTGTAATAGGTAATCCTATTTCACCAGCAGCTCCACTAAATGCATCAGCTGTACCTTCTACAGCTTGAACTTGTAATGCAAGATATCCTGTCTTACCAAAATGATAAACCACCTAAATCACTCTCCTTTTTCCTTTTTATCCGGGCAACCAGGACAATCATCCTCTTTTGCTGCAACCTTCTTATTAACCTTTTTAGCTTCTTTTAACTTTTTAAATAGTGGACCTTCAAATATGTCTAGGAAAGCATCATTCTGAACATCAAACTTCTGTCCAGGAACAACCACCCCTAACATACCATATTCCACTGCAATCTTACCTATATATTCATACATCATAAACGACACCTCAAAACTATTCTACTACCAGCTATTAAATTACGTCCTTCAGCTGCAAAATCACCATATTCAACCTGTTCAATAGTACTATCCATACATGTATTTGATATTTTACTATTACCTAACAATGCAGTTAATGTTGCCTGTGTAACCTCTAACAAACGTAGATTAGACACTTCAACTTCACCTTTACACATAATATGAATATTAATATCCATATCATACATAGTATTCTCTGGACATGTTGTATATATAAATTCAGGATGTCCTATAAGTTCAATAATAGCAATATTCCTATCACCCTGTGGAATCTTCTTAGGCATACCAATCCATACATGATCAAAATATTTAACAGGTGTTGGTGTTGCACCATCATTAACAGCTACAAGAATAGTATCAAGAGCCTGTACTATTGCTTTCATATTACTAACCATAACTCTCTATACCTCCCCTAACCATTTTGTAAATGCATTAACCTCTGTATTAATATCACCTTGCATCTTATTAAATGCTTTATCAAAGAATGGATTACTCTTAGTACCAGGATGTCTAACAAACTTAAATACACCAAATCCAGGAACACGTAATGCCTTCTTATGTTTAGGATAAATCTTATGTGGACTTGTACCATCCAATACATATTTACCATAATATGCTATACCATTATTTTGCCATACATAACCAGTTGATCCACTATGCTCCTTATGAATAGATGCTTTAAGCTTACCAGTTTTACGGGGTGTTTCTGTTTGTACCCATTTCTGTGCAATATTAACAAGCTCCTTAGTAAACATGTCAAAATGATGTTTAGTATCACCAGCTTTCTTATTAAATGCAGCAGCTAATCCATGTTCATCAACTTTAATATTTATTTGGACCATAAATGATCACCTTTCACTATCCCATTTAGTATCATCCATATTATCATAATCTGTATAATCATAGCTGGTCTTATTATTCTTATTTAATTCCTTCCTTGTAGGTGTTTTACTACTACTATAAGGATGTACAAGACTATCTTCCTCTGCTGATTGTGCAACATATGCATCAATTAAATTATTAGCAAGCTTCTCTTCCCATTGTGCCATAGCTGTATCTTCTAAGCTAACATCAAATAGGTTACGTAGAAGATATGCATATGCAAAATGAGTAGCAGCATCCTCTAATAAGATGGGAATAGTAGTGATAGAACCTCCACCACTAATCTTACTATTAACCCAACTATCAGCAACATTTAATGCTAATGTTTTAAGGTCACTACTTACACTATCAGCAATGGAAGTAATCAATGTACTAAGTTTAGTACTACTTCCATATACCATAATATATCAACTCCTCCATTTTATTTATTTACCTTACTTAAGGTTGGACTAAGATAGAAACGACCTGATACAACCATAACAACATAATTAGTACCATTAACACTATCATTATATGTACCAACACACCCATTAGCAATTGATGCTGGATTACCAAACTTAGCTGCTAGATTAGTATGTGTAGGAGTACCATCATTCTGATGATCTAAACGTGCAACACCACTTCCTCCACCATGTACATAAGGCATATAAATCAACCCCTCATTAATATACAACAGCTTCCACCTGTACCAGATGATTTAATATGTAACTTATCACTATCACCAGATACAATACTACTCCACGCAGCGCCAGCAGGTATAACACCCTGTAAACCAGCTACTGGATCAACACCTATACCGAAATAGAGTTTAGTACTTCCATTATTATATAATTCTAAACTTTTAATATTCTTAGGAGCCTGTACAATTGTAACAGTTGTACCAATATTACTTACTTCATCACCCCATATAATACTATGATATGGTTCAATCCATCTTGCATTATATCCCATAACTCATTACCCCCTCATATATTTTAAATAAAAAATTTAGATATTTAAGCTGATCTTTCAATTATAATCTCGATAATAAAAGATGCAGGTAATGCCTGTCCAGTTCCTGCATGAGTCTTTTTAAGTGATAATACATCACCAGCTGCAATAATATCTCCACTAGTTCCTGTCTGTACTGTTAAATCTTTAGGTATAAATGCAGTTAATGCATGTGTAGTAGCATTATCAAAGGTCATAGTTGCTACAGATGCTGTACCTGTTGCATCACCCTTTTTATTAATAACATCTACTATAGCATAGTTTGTTGCCTGTCCAATACCTGTAACTCCAACCATTTTAACAGATTTAACTTTACCCGCATCAGCAATACCAATAGGCATATCAAAATCAGTTGCAGCTACATCAGTAGCTTCTCTTCTAATTACTAACTTATAACTTCTACCCTTTTCATCTAGTTTAGCATATGTAACAGCATTTGCAGCTATAGCGGCGCTATCTATTGCCCCTACTTTTAATCCTTTTTCATATTTAGCATTTCTTGGTACTTTAACCATAAATAATCAGCTCCGTTTTTGTTTTAAAACCATTTAAATAATGTAATCGATTACACATCCTATATGATTCACCTAAAAGGTACATGTCTGCGGACTGTGATAGTGAAATAGCCATGGAACCTTCAGTGATATCCATGGCGAAGTAATGAATAGATAAAAAGAAAAAGATGGTCGTAAAGTGACCATCACCCCTATATCAAATACTCTAATTATATACCTGTTGCCTTATAGTTTACAGTGTTAGGAACCTTTAATGCAAGTCCTCTTTCTGCGTACATTTCAATAACAATATTGTATGGGAACCTTTCTTCTTCATACTTGTTCACATTAATCATTCCACCAGGCATACTGGAATGTTTAGGATCTAAGTATTCATATACAGTCATAGCAGGGTATCTTGCATCTAATCCAAGATATCCACCTTCAGCTAATTCACTGGAGAATAGTTTGTGTATACCTACATCATTAACACGTGGAACAACCTGTGCACCATTATCCATAGGATTCCTTACCCAATTAATATCGATTCCCTGCATATATTTAAGGAGTTCGAAGTAATTAGCTTTGTTAAGGAATAGTTCATTGGTTTCATATGGGTATCCTTCAAGTATAGATGCTTCAACAAATGATAATATATCTTCAACTGGTGTTGCTGCTGCATCACTCCATACAGCATTTCCACCTACAGGTGTGAAGTCAGGTACTGCAGCTTTTAATGCTCCGAGTACATCATCATTCATTTTCTTAGCCATACCAAAAGCTGCTCTGTCAACAGCTCTGCTTATTTCATCGATAACTGCTTCTTCTCTTAATTGTTTCTGTGAGAATCTGAGTTGGTAACCGAATCTTTCCATTGCTCCATGTTTCATTGTGATACTGGAGACTTCTATCTCTGAGAGTTCACCGATTTCTCCAAGTGTATTAGGTGTACCCATTACACCGGATACTATGTCTGCTCCTGCATTAACTTTATCTTCAAAGTAACTGAATGACATTGCATCAGTTTTAACTCTAGGGAAGATGTCAACAAAGTCGAGGTTCTGCTCTAACTTCTTGTTAATAACTCCTTCTAGAAATATAGGTTGTAATACTTGCCTTGGATCCATTGTTCTTTCTGCCATGTTAAATTCCTCCATTAATAAGATTTATATATAAGTTCAACTACGATGTAAATATTATGCTACTGTTGCACCAATAAGTACAGCTACCTTTTTACCAACTGTTGCACCGGTTAATGCTAGCATTCCACCATTGTCTGCTCCAGATGTTCCAGATGCTGGTGCATTCTTGGTTATAACTGCTCCTTGTACAGATGCTGACATTGCTAGGGATGATCCTGCTGCAACTGTTGCGCCTGCTGCTGGTATTTCTATAATACCCAATCCGAAGAATGCTACATCAGCAACTCTTGCCTGTGCAACTTCAGGAACATTTGTGGATACTGTTATTGAATCGACACCAGATGGTTCTGATACAAGTATACCTTCAGCTAATGCTGCTGCACCTGCTGCCTGTTTCTCTACCATTATAATACCATCATCAGCTGCTGGTTTCTTGGTTGCATCAACTGCTATTTTAACTAGGTCACCTTTAACAAGAGGTGATGCTCTTGATACAACACCTTCAATTTTACCACCATTAGGTCCAATTATATCTGACCTTGTTAATGCTCCTTCTGCTAATTTAACTGAGATAACTGGGAAGTTCCTCATAAATACGTTTCTAACTGCCATTTTATATTCCTCCATAAAAATATATAAGTTCAACTACTAATTACTTTAGACACGGAATGCCTTAGCCATTTCACCATACTCTTCTTCCCAAGTTAATTTCTTCTTAGGTTTAGGTTTGGTCTGCTCTTCAAGCTTAGCTAACTTAGCTTCCATATTCATATTAACCATCTTAGGCATAGATGCTGCAAGTGTTGCAAAAGCCTCTGGATCAGCATTATATGTAGCAAGTAAACCTGCCTTCATCTTAGGTAATGCTTTACCAGCCTTAATTAAATCATTCACTGCAACCTCTGCATCTTTTGCTTCAACCTTAGGTTTTTTACCGCCAAGATTATCTTTAAGCTCTGCTATCTCTTTACGTAAAAGTTCTAATTCACTTTCTTCTTCTACAATTTCAACAACATCCTCTTCGACATCTTCTTCATCTTTAACTTCTTCTTCATCTTTAACTTCTTCAACCTCTTCAACAGACTCTTCAACAACCTCTTCGGTCTCCTTAATCTCTTCGACAGGTGATTCATTTGCATTTATATCCATATTATCAACTCCATTACTTAACTTAGCGGTTAGTATTATATCGGTTGGCTGAACACCTACCTTGCAACTTTCACAACCGCCTTCTCCAACAATATCAATTCTTTCTACATCTATATGTTCGACGACATAGTCAGCCTTGCCAGTTGGACAAGGTTTGGCGTCCATACCTCCGACAATACTATAAGCAGGTAACTCCCCTGCCTCATGTAAACTTCGTATTGCATCATTGGTGATATTACTTTCACGTATAAATATACCATTACCATCAGTAACAATACTAGATACATCACCCACATTTAATAGGTTCATCTTAGCTAGTATTTCATTATCATCTAAGATAGAATCTGATAGATGGTCAATTCCAATACCAATACTACCATCACTTTCAATCTTAGCTTTCATTTGATCAAATGTTTCAATAATAGTCTCTCTAGGAACATATACCCTAGCAGGTTTATCATTAACAAACACATGATGTAATCCACTACTCCACACCTTACCATCCAAGGCACGAGCAGCTTTAATCTCTTGTACATCTAATCCCATACGTTCAACATAACTAGATGCGGCTTCTATTGTATACTTCTCTGGATCAAAGGTAAAACTATGGGATACAGTTGTATCACCATTCTTAGCTAATACCAGATTCACACCATCACCAACACGTTGACGTTTATAGGGTTTACCTTCACTGTTTAATATGAATCTATGTTCGTTTGTCATTATTATTCACCTTAATTCTTCAATCGTTTCTTAGCTGGTATCTTATTAACCTCTGTACCAGTACCATCAGGTTTAACCTTTAATCCTTTATCTGTTAACTGTTGTACTTGATTATCAATCTCATTACTAATCTTAGTTGCCCACCTATTAGCACGTGTATCATCCATGAAATATAATGGAACACATGCACAATTAGGATGTAAAGGAGGGAAATGACTTGTATCATCTATATCAAACATCACACCTTTATATGTACGCTGACAATACTTACATGCCTCGGCACGACTATCAATAATATAATATTTCATACCATCACGACGAGCCTGTGCAAGACTACCATTATGTGCCGCACGCATCGTTTCTGTCCTTGCGATACTATTAGCACGACTACGACTAATATTTAATTCCTTTTCAAGCTTAGCAACAATATCATTAGTAGGGATACTCTTACCAATACCATCAGCTACAATCTGACCAGCACGAGTACGTAGATCATTACCCATTCTAGTAATATAACTTCTACAACTTTGACGTACAGCTTCCTCTAATAGTTTAACAGTCTGACTATTACCAGATGGACTTGTAAACTTAATACCAAACCGGAACATCTTAGCAATATTATCATCATATACCATAAGCTTCTCCATTGCAGATGAAGTAGTCATCACATTAATACTACTAAAACTTAACAGTTGACTAGGAGTCATCACTAGTTTTAAGCTACGGATAGCATCATCGATAATAGATTGTATGATAGATGCTTGTTGTATTGTGATTGTCTTACTATTACCTAATAGTTTACGGATACGTTTCTCTGTAGCTTTATCTAACTTAACTTCCTTTAATTGTTCATCAATAACTTTGACATCTACCATAACTATCTACACCTCCTCATCATTCTTTGCTGGTATTTGATTAATTGTTTCTTCTAATATTTTCTGTTGTTCCATTGGAGCAGGTTCTTCTTGTTCTGCTGGTGTTGGTTGTACTTCACCAGGGAATGTCTGTTCCATTTCTTCAGGTTCTTCTAATAACTCTGTTAAATCAGCATCACTATACTTACCAACAGTTTCAGCTATCAACTGTCGGAACCATTGATCCTGTGGATTAATTGCACTACTATCAATCAAAGGTTTTAATCCTCCAAGTAATGCTAATAAATTTTCTTCTTCAAAGGTTTCAAATTGTATCTTAGGATACTTCTCTACTGTATAATTCATATCAACTAATTCTTTAATCTTAATCTGTAACTCTGCGGATATATCTGCATGTATACCATCTAAGAAGATGTTAAGACTATCCATCTGTGTCTTACTCTGTGCATATGCACCAGCTCCATCTTCTTGGCCAAGGATCATTGTACCAATATTCATCTTACGATAAATCATAGTATCATGATAACCTATAGCATCCTTAAATCCTTCACCACGATGAGTTGATTCTAATACCTCTACAGTATCATTCATACCAATAGTCATATTAGTACGGCCATCCTGTATATCATCAAGTTGTTCACGGAACACCTCTTTAAACTGTGGATTCTCTACCTTACCAACAAGTGTAGGTCCTTCATGTTTCTGTAAGAATACATTCCACCATTTAAGTATCTTCTGTTTCTGGAACCAATTATCATAACATGCATCAAGTATACTCTTACCACTACGATTACCAAAACATTCATCATATGTATATACAAGACACTTACTTGGTTCAATAGGTATCTCTTCACTATCAACTGTTTGGATAATCTCTTCAAGATCACCTATATCATCATATCGGAAACAATCCTGTAATGTACTAATTGGTATAGGACGGATACGATCTATATCAACACGATTACCATCTTCACTAGCCTTCCATATAACCTCTGATACACTATATCCATATATCAATGCACTATACATATCATTACGTACCTTACGCATAGGATAACTCATGTTATCAAACATATCCTCTAATTCATGTGCAATCTCTATATCAGATTCATCATCTGATCCAGGTACAAACTGTATACTACGACTTAACAGGAACATCCTTATCAATTCAAACCCACTTTTAATCTGTGGATCTGTTAACATACGTTCATAATCAGTATATTTAAGTTGTTCCTTATTATAGTTGATATTAAACATGTCACGTATATCATTAGTATTAGTACTCTTACTACGTTGTCCTATCATACTTGAAGGTGAAGGCTTAGCAGTGATACCAAGTCTAGCCTTTATTCCACTATATACTCCCATACTTAGACACCACCTTCATAATAGAATTTAAAACCTTTCTTTGTTACCATTGCACGGAACTTAATAGGTCTGAATTCTATGTTATCATTTGCATATTCCTTTATCATTTCAGCTAATTGTTTCTTTGTACAATTACATCTTATGATTATAAGTTTATCATTATCATATAAGTGAAAGATATTCATTAACTCTAATTCCATACCTATCTCCTCCTCTTCCTTTGTTCATCATGCTTCTTACTAAACAGATATGACTTATCACTCTCTGTATATGGATTACTTCCATACTTAGACATACTTAATGCCATTTCTACTGAGTCTAATATATCATCATGTTTAGCTGTAGGAAACATACTATACTCATTCTCAAACTCACCAAGTAATGGATGGTTCAATGGCAAGTGTACTATTCCCTGTTCGAATAATGTAAATGCTCCTATAATCTTTGTAACCTTATCCTTAACAGCAGTCCGTGTCTTAATAGGTAAACGTAATCCACGTAAACTTTGAGGTAATGCTGCTTGATATGCATTATCTTCTATACCAATCAATACACTATTCCATCGTTGTTGTACTTGTGGCACACGTTTCTGTTGTGTTGGGAAGTCTATATGTTCACGTGTAAAGTCTCTGATATATATATGTCCTTCAGGTGTTACACTTAATGTACAACTACATGTATAATCAGCGGTTTCTTTCTGACTGATTGCTAAATCCCAACCTGTATATGTCACTGCATTATCTAGGTAGACATCATCTGGATTATAGTATTGTAGCCAGTCACGTTTTAATAGTCCACCTTCTAATGGTTGTGGCTGTTGTTGATACATAGCATTGAACCAGTATTCACCAAGGATACGTTTACTCTCTAATAGTCTGTCACGTGTCCATAACTCTGGCCATAATGGTTCACCTATCTGTCGTCCTATTGGATCATTATCTATCTCTGCAAATGCTGGTAGACTTATGGTTTCCCATCCTTCACTATCCTCGGATAGTAACCATCCACCCAGGTCATCTTCATGCCATCTTGTCTGTATTAATATGACTTTACCTGTGGGTGTTAGTCTTGTATAAGCAGTGGATCTATACCATTCCTTTGCCTTCTCTCTGAAGGTAGGACTATTTGCTTGTTCTGCATTCTTAACGGGGTCATCGATGATAAGGATTTCTGCTCCTTTCCCGGTGATCGGACCGCCAACACCAGCGGTACCCATGCCACCACGATGCCTAGCAATGTCCCAACGGTTACGAGCTGCACTTCTATCATTTACATTCACTCCATATATTCCTTTATGTTCCTTGAATATGTCACGTACCTTCTGTCCCCATCCTGCTGCAAAGTCAGCTTCATATGATGTGAGTATGATACGGTCATCTGGATGTGTCCCGAGATACCATGCTGGGAAATACTTACTACATAACTCTGATTTACCATGTCTTGGTGGCATAAATACTGCTAATCGTTTAATCTTACCATTTGCTACATCTAATAGCTTACTGTTTAATAGTTCGATATGTTTCGGTACTTCATATAAGTCATCATCAACTAATGCTAATCCTATTGGACTTTGTGTGGCAAGTGCATCAAGGACTATTTGTTTCTTTAATTCTTTTCTTTGTCCTGTCATCACTAATACCCCTTACAAGTTCTAATAGATTCATATCCTTTATCTCTGCTCGTAACTCTTCAATAGTTGCAGCCATTTCCTCTACAGCACTATCACCATGTTCACGCATAAAGTCTTCACGTTGCTTAGCAGCCTTAATAGCTAAGTCAACACGTGTACGTTCATCTAACAATTCAGGATTAACTTCAATTGCTGATACTATAAGTTTATCATATAACTTCAATGTATCACTCTGTTTTATTGCAGCTACCTCAAGACGATGTTCACTCTTCTTATCCTCATCAAGATACTTCTCTGCTGCCTTTGCATTAATATTATATCCAAACTTATGATACTTAGAGATCACCTGTCTGGATATAGTCTCACCATTATTGGATAACCAATTACTTATCTGTGTATAGGTATTTCCATTCTCTAACATATTATCTATCTGTTCCCTGTATTTACTTTCTTGTACAGGCTTTGGTACTATTCGTTCCATCTATGTCACCTCCTCATAACGTTGTTGCGTAACATGTTATAACATGCATAACATGTGTATTAGTTTAAATAAAAAATGTGATTGGTAGAATCGAACTACCCTTAACCATTATCACTTATGTTTACATTGCCATGGGTTTACTTGGCATGTTCGTGTTGTTTCACTTGTCCATATCATACATATTAGTACAAATGCTAATCCTACTTCTCCATAGAAGCTGTGATTTATCATTGTTAGTAGTATATAGGCTATTAGCATTGCTATTATCATTATGGGTAATAGTTTATTGCCATCTTTGTAGATTAGTATTGTGAAGTATATCATTATTGTGATTTCTGGTATGAATAGTAGGTTTAGTCCTTGTATTACTATGGGATATTGTCCTAGTAGTGTTCTGAATGCTAGTTCTAAATAGCTTAGTGTTCCTGCTAGTAGTGCCATATTTAGATATGTTTGTTTGTAGATATAGAAGAATCCTAGCATGCTTATGCTACTGAATAGTATGTTGATTATTATTTCGATTGGTGACATAATGCATCACCTTACGAATAGAATTATCATTGCAAAGAGGAATGATAGTGTTGCTCCAAATACTGCGAACATTATCTTGTTGGTGCTACTGCTTGGCATTTCTTGTCGTATATATTCTACTTTGCTGTGTAGGTCACTTGTTTCTGACATTATTGTATGTTTGAGTTCTTGTATGTCTGCTTTTAGGTCTTCGTCACATCCTTCTAGTTCATCTACTTTCATTTCAAGCTTTATAAGACGTTGGAGCGCATCAAGTTTGAACTTATCTAATTCTCTTAATACCTCTTCTTGTTCGTACATAGGTCTCCAACTCTTTTATTATAATTTTATGCCATAGCATCTTCTGCTATTTCTGTTGTTCCAACAGTCTTATCTACTTCAGCTTGTTTTTCATCTACTTGTAGTTGTAGTGCTGCTATTTTATCCTGGTATTCTTGTAGTGTTGCTTGTGCTGTGTCTATTCCAGCACTTGTATCATTGTATGCTTCTTTAACACGACTGTTAGATGCTACCTGTGATAGTATTCCTATACCAATTGTAAATACTAGTGCATATTCTACTGGTACATATTTACCGATTTCTGCTTGGTAGGTTATTATTACTGGTATTGCAGCTAATGCTAATGTGGTTAGATAATCCTTTATTTTTGGTGTTATTTTAATTTCCATAGTTTACCATCCCTTCTTTGTTTATAATTTTTCATATATGTATTTGTTTTTGATATAAAATATTCTTTATGTCCATTTTTATTCATATTGTTTCCTCAGTCGTAGTATGCGTTCGTATTGTGTTTCTTCTGTGTCTGCATATACTGTTTTGAGTTCTCCATATTTATTCTTTTTGGTTGTCATTTCTTGCATGATAATGACACCTCCTTTATATATTTTGCGATAAGTATTTATAATAGTGAAATTTTGCAATAAAAAAAGGACCTAGATATACTGGTTTGTATTCTAGGTCATGGTTACGTATGAATTATTTTGTATTAATATATTAAAATAATAAAGGGCTATCCCCCTCTATATATACTAAGCAACAATGCGTTAAAATAAATATTGGTTATACGTTCAATGTTTCACGTATAACCTTGTATAGTGTCTTTATATGTGGGTTCTCTATAGAATATCTCGCAATATATGCGTTGCCTTTCCTATAATTACTATAGGATTTGACTATAACATATAAACATATACATTCTATGATGTCATCTACTTTTTTATCTATCTTTAATATCGTGGGGTGATGTCCTATAATCCATTTCACATCTGCTACTTGGTATGGTAACATTTCTAATTCATGTGCATAATCATCTACTATATCATTATATTCTTTTTGTCTCCATGCTTTCATAGGCATGTGTTTACTTTGTGATACATTATTTAGTCTTCCTATTGCTTGATCTAATCGTGCTTTATATGCTTTATTGATATAGTTGAATGTGTATTCATCGCCATATCCTTCGGCGTCTGATGTATTTTCTCGGTGTCCATTATATATAGCTGTTCTTTCATGTTCTGCGTCTATATCATCATAGTCGTATGATGGATTGTTTTGTTGTAGCCATTCATCGTGGGTGTTGCATGGTTTACTTGTGTAGTGTTCTTCTATCTTTTCGAGCATCTGAAAACTGCCTGGTATTATTAGTCCACATATGTCACATACTTTTTCGCTGGTTGTGGTGAATCCTCGGCTGCTGGTGCACATTTGTATTGATATGATGTGTCCTTCACATTTTTCATTATATGTTTTTTTACTTTTTTTATCATAAATTGGTAATCCGGGGCATTGGTGTCCTATTACTCCTATGGGATGGTTATCTCGATAGCCTTTTCCACCTTTAAGTTTATTCATACCATAGTAGTGATAGTTTTTAGGTAGGTCGGTTTTTACATCGGGGCCTAGTATGTATCGTTTATTGTAGGGGCGTATGAATTCTTTACGATTGTCTTCGTATGGTTCATAGTCTTCTGGGTATAGGGGTGTGGGGTATTGTTTTGATGGTTGTGGTCCTGTCATTGTGAAGCCATCGTTTCCACTGAAGCCGCTGGTTCGTGTGCCACATATTGGACAGTATTTTCCGGGTGTGGTTACCCGGTGTCCTTGCCAGTTACATTTAATATTGGTACAGAATCGTTCGCTGTTTTCATATTTATATTCCATATTATATATTCCCCCTTAATATGTTACATCATGTATTGGATATCCACGTTGTGTTGCATATTGGTCTGCGTCTGGTTCTGTTCCTCCACCGGGTGTGATTACATGGTACATTTCATGGTATACTACTCCAGGGTCTTTTATTTCTATTAATACTTTTATGGGATGTCCATTGATGCTCCATGTTTGGCCTATTACATTTCCTTTATCGTTGTCTGGTATTGTTTGTTCATATACTGGTACATAGTTGTTTAGTTCGTCTACTGCTTTTTCGTATGGTGTGGTGGGATGTTGATAGTCTATTGATCCATCTGATAGTATAACTCGGTTGGTTAGACTTTGTTGGTATGCTACTCCTAGTATTAGTCCTATTATTGTTAATAATATTATTAGGTTTATAGTAAATATTTTCGTATTAAATAGTTTCATATATTATCAACTCCTTGTACATAGTATACCACAACTATGACATTTATATGGTGTTCCTTCATAGCATGGTCGTGTATATCCTATATTTGTACTCGTAAGGTATGGTTTTTTAGATCCTTTTATTTGTTTATATCCTTGTTTTTCCACGGTGTGTAACTCCTTGTAGTTCGTCTTTATAGCTTGTGTCTTTATGTTTTTCTTCTTCTTTTTTGGGTCGTAGTTCTCCATAGATATCTTCTACTACGTTGTTGAAGAAGCATGTGGCACAGTAGTCTCCATATAGGGTGTTCTGTTTATCTATTCGTACTTCGAATGTGTTGCCACAATCCTTACATTTACGATCGATATATTCATTTGAGTTGTTTGCAGGGATCATATCCATACCTCTTTAAATATAATGCTTCATATTTAATTACATCTGTAACAAGTTTGTCAAGTTCTGGTCCCATTTGGTTCATTTTTGACATATGTTTTATCTTAGCGTCTAACTTCTTTATCCTATCCAGTTGCTCACTTTTAGACATCATCAAATTCCTCCATACATTCATCACATACCATTCCTATAGCTGTTGATGTAATATTAATATGTGGGGTTTCCACATATTTCATTCTTCCACCTTCACCTCTATTATTAATTCACCCTCAATATCTTTTAAATTAAATATTATCCTTTCTAATGTACTGATTATACATTCAACATTACGATTTTCTTTTGATACAACAATTCTATAACCTTTAATAGTATCCACCTCCATTCATTAGATAGTCTTCCCGTTCTGCTAGATATGTTCTTCTTGGATCTGCTACACTCATCCAATATGCATGGAATTGATCAATATCAGATGGATCACCTAAAAATATATTAATATGTGGGTTTACTTCTATCATTTCATCATACTTCATTCCATTCACACTCCTATACACGTTTTAGTCTATATGTTTCTCTTGGATCTGCTATATCCATCCAATATGCATGGAAATAATCTAAATCAAATTCTGGTATAAATTCTTTTTTCATTTCATCATACTTCATCCCAATCACCTCTTATATCTATTTGATAGACGTTCATTCTAAATACTCGTCCTAATATTCTAACCATATCTATCATTACTAATGTATCTGCTGAACCATAATATTCATATAGTAACTGACATGGTATTTCATCAAACTTCAACCCAATCACACTCCAAATCTATTGTATATCCATTCACTTGAAAATTTCTTTCACCGATTATTATAACATCCCTGATTAATAATATGTTTTCTATTTGGTCAAACATATAGCCAAGTCTATATGATTGTTCATATGTTTTATTTGGATTTGCCATTATATCTGTTGCCTCCCACTTTTTCCACAATTAGTGCATGTATATAATTGCCAGTGTTCAATGGTTGGTGGGTCACATATCCACCCTTCACCATCTTTTACCATTATATTAAAACAGTCTGGACAATGTATCATTTCTCCCATTCTCCAGTTTCACTGTCTATTTCTGGTGGGTCACGTTGTCGTTTTAGTGCACACCAGTCACAGTATGCTTGTCCATCCCCTTGTGTATGTGATATATATGCACTGCATTGTTTACATTTCATACTTCCACCGTTGCCTCCATTCCTACTTCAAATTCATATCCACATCTTAGACATATAAATGCAATAATTCCAATTGCAGGGTCTTTAGCTTCATCTATTATACTATTATATACTTCTAATTTATTGTTATTACATTCCGGACATTTGAACTGACTAAATCGCATGTTATCATGGCTCCTAAAATAGAAAGGCATCAAGGCCTGTCTGTTTTTCTTTTTCTAGTATATCTAGATCATTGAGTACTGGTAGTAATGCTTTATCTATACGTTCCCAGTGCTTCTTTATATCGATGGTATATCCTTCTGGTATGGTCATATCATCTGTTAATGCAATAGCATCTGTAGGTTCGCTACTGCCAGTATGCTTAATATGATAAATAAGACACTTGTCACCAGCACCAATATTAGTATTGAAAACATTGTTGCTATAGGATGCTCCTCTAACTGCTGTGCTATTTGCATATTTATCTAACTCCTTTGTAAATTTACGTGGAATACCAATCTCACTATTATATTCACCTTTTAATACTCCATCTTTAATGTTATAGTAGTAGTCTCGTATCTCTTTATTTGATGTACCAGACAGTATATCATGTAAAATAGTTTCCTGTACTTTCTTTGTTAATGATTGTGTATCCGACCTGACCATCTGAAATCCCATAATTTTATATGATCCATTAAACTTTTTACAAGCATATCTTTTTTTGGCTACCCATATGCCTCGTTCAATATATTCTTCAAATTCAAAATTAAGACGATTATCTTTAACACCTTCCTTTTCTATATATTTTTTTACACATTTATTAATACAGGTTTCTATTTTATATCCATCTTCTTCTGTTTTAACTCCGGCTATCATTACAGAATCTGTATCTGCATATATACATTTAAGCATTTTATATCGCCTCATCTATTAAGACTGATACAATTTCACATGATAGAGGATCTTCAAAAAAACCTATATGTTTTGATTTCCTGTTAGGATATTCTCCAAATCTATAAACCAACTTCCATGGTTTATTTGTATGGGACATACGAGTTTCATGAGTAGCATATCTAAATCCGTGCCATGTGGTCCGTTTATCTAGTGCCCGTTGTGATAGTTTAACACAAGTACTTTTGTCATGTTTTAATCCTTTGTTCCATATTTCATGTTCTTGCCTATGGTGTTCACCGTTTGATATATAACATTTCAAATTATCATATGTATTATTCCATTTATTCCCATCTTTGTGGTGAATAACACCACTTGGATTATTAAATAACCATCGATGTAAATAATCTCTATTTTTATTTAAACATCTTATATATCCATTCTTCATTAAACTTATTTTAAATGGAAGTTTTGTATTTGTCAAAACATATTTATTACTATTTGTCAATTTTGTCCTGTAAATCATTGTTAACAACCCCTATTGTAAATTGTATTATTTCCCTCCCCCTACGTGTAACTTCCGCTGCTAATCGCTGGTCATATAATCTAAATGAGGGTAGTCCCATCACTCCATAAAAACTATTTATCAAAGTTTTTATCACCTTTTGTTCTTTATCTAACCCTTTACTTCGATATTCTTTACGCAAATCTAATAATTCATCTAATAATGATGGTATTAAACCTGGTTCTAAATCCATCCAATTATCTGTGAATGTTTCATTGGAGATGTTAAAACTGATTATTATAGATGGATAAAGCGACGAAGCATCAAATATTCCTACATTTTCATGTATCCCTTTGTGGGGAGTTTGTACGTAGCCACCTTTATAATCACTTCGTTTGTTGTTGAATTTTCGAGAAGGTAATATAATTCCTTGCTTACAGGTTTTGGACAGGATATAGTTATCGACAAGTCTGCTGTTATATAAACCGTCTTCGAAAGGGCTGCATGTGATTTCAGCCAACTTGTTAAGGAAGGCAATGAGCTCCAATTTTTTATCAAGCTCGACGAGTATTTGAACGTCTCTTCTATTATACTGTAACAGGGTTTTATAGTCTTTGTTTTCCCAAAGTTGTCCAGGGAGCTCTGATATTTCATTCTTTCCAACTCCAAGTTCTTTGTGTGCAACATTATCAAGGCTATAACTACCAAGTTCTGCAATATTTAACTTTTTATATGCTTCTAGATAGTCTATTACTATACGGCCTCGTATACGATATACTTCTCCTTGATTTGTATGGTATGGTTCTACCTTTTGATTTAGTCTTGAGAGAAGAGTTGTGGGAACATTGTGATGATCCATTCTATCCACCACAAAAGGCAGATCAAAACGGTCACTATTCCAACCAGTAAGAATGTCAGGATCAACATTTTTTATCACCTTTGCAAATTCTAGTAACATCTTTCGTTCACTGTTACATTCTTCAAATTCTGGTGCCCACAAGAATTCATAGTATACATTGTTAAAACTGTCATGTGCTACTATTGATATGATTTGGTCATCTGTTGATGAAAATCCTGTTGTTTCTATATCATACATTAACACACGTGGTTTACCTGGTCCAACTACTTCATCATAATGATCTAAATTAAACCTCTTGGTATAACTAATATCATCTTCATAGGTAGGTTTCTCACATGTTTTTAGATAGGTTTTCACTTCCCAGAACTTTTTAAAATATTTACGTTTAACTTGTGTACCAAATAGTGTTTTGTATTTTCCTTCATTATCTTCTTCATAAATATAATGAGTATGTTTGATTCGTTTTTTAATTGATCTTCCATATGTATCTCTTGTAAATGTGACTATATTTGCTCCACCTTTACCAAATTCCAATTCTGTTATCAGCATAATGTTCACCTCTATGACAATTTGCACATAATATTATACATTTTTGTAATTCATCAAGATATGTCTCCATCACACCAGTAGTTATCATTGTACTAATTGAATAATATCTTTCACTTATATGATGATAATCAAGTGCATAATGTGGTATATCTTTACTACCACATTCCATACATCCAATTTCATCTTTAATAATATGTGATATCATATAGGTTGATATATTATTTACAATCTTTCTAAAATATCTTTGTTCTGCTCTATTCCACACACCATGCTCTACTATTTTCACAAATACTCACCTCCATTATTCTTCTATTATCATATCAAATTCATCACATAATTCTATGATTCCATTAATATCTTTAACTGCTACAATTCGACCTTTATTTATCATGATTCGAATCACATCTATTAATTCACCATTCTTATAATAGAATAATATTTTCATTATTCACACCTCCAATGGTACCATCCTATAAGATCAATTGGTATATACATTAATTGTAATGCTACAATATTCCAGGTACCTAATGATATACCTTGTATTATTATACATGCTCCTCCTATTAACCATGCAGGCCAGCATACTATATGTTTTTTTATACTAAATATACTACCCAGTAACATGATTATTGTACCCAACCATCCAATTATTTCTATTATCATTCTCAGTTCACTCCCCAAATTAATATTCTTAATAATATAAAGAGGAATAAACATCCCCACATAGTTATTATATATTTATCTATGCCCGTTCACCTCGATCAACTCCTATTTAATTTCATATATTATCTTATTTATCATACGTATAGCGGTCCATATAACTGCTAACATTAAAAGAAACACACCACCAAGACATATGATTAAAAATAGTGATGTTAAAACATCAGGTCCAGTTATCATCTTTTTTATTCACCACCTACTATAAATGATGCTTTATACATAACATTTTTCATTTCTTTATCTTTATCAAGAAATTGTTGTTTAAAATAGTCACGTTCCTTTTCAGCTTGTAATGCTCGACGTTGCCAATATAATAGTTCTTCTATTATTTGTTGTTCATCTTCCCATGGTGCATTCATATTTCATCATCCTCTTGTGCTAATATGTTAATTGCTTCTTGTAACATATCCCATTCAATACCAAGTTCTTCGATGGCCATTTGATCTTGTAATGATTCTAATATGTGGAGTACTTCATATATTTCTTCTACTGTATAGACTTCCATCTTCATTCTTCCACCTCTACATCTATAGTTAATATATCCTGTTCATCTTCATCTACTACTTCTTCTTCTACTTGTGGTGCGAAATATTCATCATATAACATATTATAGTCATATATCTGTTTAAATATAGATGTAAATAGTTGTGCACTCTGTTCAGTGAAGTTTTCATCATTATATATCATAGCATCAGGGAAATGATTTAAAGCCTGCATAACACCATGTACAATTTCATGTATAAATGATAAGAATGTAACCTCATCACCCATATCACTTCGCATCCTTATAACACCTTCAAGAAAATGTATCTGTGCGGCTTGGTTTCCAGGTAAGTCTTCTTGGAAACGTACTTCATAGGTTATTCCACCTATCTCTATAGCTTCAGGTATTCTTATCATTGGTACATTCATATTTTATAGCTCCAGGTATTTGTTTAATCTATTATGAATAGTTTGTTTGTTTATATTAAGTATTCTGGCTATTTCATTTCATTAAAGCCTCCATTAAATCTGGACGTACTTGATCTATATAGAAATTTGTAGATTTTACACGTAAGTCTTTATTAATATTTAATTGAATAAATGATTCTGGTAATACTGGTAATCCCATACTATCAGCATATCCATTATATTTAAGAAAACTCCCTGTCATAACATAATGTCTACGTTTTATTTTACCATCAGATACATTTGGTGTAGTAAAATAGTCTAATCGGTGGGAATGCCCATTTAAATACATATCTGCATCTATATGTTGGTGTTCTCGTATCATTTTACCTTGTGCTGTATGTGCATAAGCTGCGCTACCTTTACCATGTCTTGTATATATAGTATATGGTTCTTGATTAATATAAAATGTATCTAAGAATTGATTACCATCTGGCACTTTTAATGCTCTTGATATTATACGCATTACATTTAAATCAAAATCTTTTGATAATCTAGCACAATGATTTCCCTGTACCATATTTACAATATCTTTACGATATGGTTTAAATGATTTAATCACATAATCTATCTGATCATCTAGTGACATATCAGTTTTAAAACTTGAATTTCCAACTTGTTTACTAGCTGCTTCTACTAAATCACCCATTAAATATATACGTTTATCACTTTTAATACTATCAACTGTATCTAAACAATATTGGAAATATTTCTCATCAAATTGTTCTGATCCTATATGTATATCACCAATTGGTAATATATAGACTTTCTCATTCCCTCGTAGTTTATAATTAGTTTTTACCATATTATATATCCTCCCAAATCCCATTCCAATCCGGGCATACTTCCCATGCTTTCATATTAAACATATGTTCAAAACAGTATCCATTCACCCAACTTTGACATGCTTCACATTTCCAATTACCTTGATTATGTTCCATCAGTATCGCCTCCTATCTTTATATTCTGCTTGTTTAGATTTATTCCATCCACTTACACGTTGCATATATCCTGTGATCCTGTCGTAGACTTCTGTTGGAGTTCCACATTGAGGGCATTCAAATTGAGCACTGGGTATGAGGATGTTTTCCCGTGGACATACACTATACACCGATGTCGTCGTCCAGAATCCCATGTTACTGTTATTGATAAGCTTCTCTGTGAAGTTACGGATGCTATCCGGGGTCCATCTTTCTCCCAGGTAACCATGGAAAATGTGCCCCCCACTAGTCTCCTGATGGAAATTTTGCTCTGCTTGAACCTTCTCGATAAGGTGGAGTTCAGTGTCAACATCCACATGTGTAGAATTGGTATAATAATATCCACCTGTTGATCCGTGAACTGGTGCTCGTTTACCATACTTTCTACGATCTTCTGTAGCAAATCTTCCCGCGGTGCTTTCTGCAGGACTTTGCAACACTGTCCATCTATCACCAGTTTCATTCTGTAACACCTTTGCCTTATCATTTATATATTGCATTATCTGATGGCCTAATCTACGACTTGACTTATTTTCAAGCCCCGCTCCAGTGAGTATAGATAGAGCATCAGATAAGCCGACAATCCCAAAACTAAGAGTAGAATTTTCCACCCCATAATAACGGTTTCCATCTTTATCCTCCTGTGCCAGAAATGGCATTAAATTCTTCTTTTCCATTAACTTTAATCCATGTTCCTTGCGTATGACTAATACTTCTGCTGCTACATTCATAGCATGATCTAGTTCATTCCAGAAGTCACCTTTGAGTGCATATCTAGGTAAATTAAGGCTAATATAAGCCAGATTACCGGTCCTAAGACAATCAATATTTGGGTCTCCAGTCCAATTACTATTGAGCCTAGTTCTACAACCCATAACATTATGATACTCCTCCCCTGCCACATCTTTTGTAAAGTATGGTATACTAAATTTACTACTTAATTCACATACAAGGTCCATATCATCACTATCAAACTTCTTATTCTCTATACGATATACTGTATTAGGAAACATGAATGGTTTACCTGTATAGTCACCTTCAAGCATTACTTTTGTGAATGCTCTAAGTATCCTTCTAGATTCATCTTCATAATCTCCATATACTCCTTTGATCTCTCCCCCTGCCCCATAAGCTGGATCATCGTGTAAGAATTTGGGGATTCCAAAATCCATGTTAACAGTGCTAAAGACTGCTTGGCCTCCTCTACTGACATATGCTTGATTGAGGTTGTAGATAAGAGATTGCATATTTTGTTCAAGTTCTTCATCATCCATCCCTCCAACGAAAGGTGCCATAAATGTGTTAAGTAATGGGATACTTTGGCCTCCGGACATATTTCCTTGACCAGATCCGAGAATCTGTCCCAATTGGTTAATGAGTACTGAAAGTCTTCTTGCAGGTCCTGCAACACTGGTGTGTAATCCACTTCCATCAACTTTAAGTCCTTCTCTGATGAACCATCTAAGGTCATGTTGGAGACAGTTAAAGGGTCTTGCATAAAAGTATTCGAGGTCATGTACGTGGATATAGGCGTTGATGTGTGATTCAGCGGCTTCGGCTGGCAAGAGTTTAAGCAAAGCGTATCGTTTACTAACAGCATCCGCTGTGTATTTATGGATTGTCTCTGGATTTTTGAACATGTTAGCATTATCATTACATCCCTCCTCTAATAATTTATCTATATCTTTTACTGTTGGGCCTATTGTTAAATCATCCCAAGGTTTACTATTCATGAATGTCTTCATTATAGGCCTCCATTATTTCATTTATTCGATCATGTGTTGCATTAAGTAATGGTATAAGTAAATCTATATCATTACATTTCTTCACAGTTATAATTGCATCATTTATCTTCTGATTCTCCGCTAATCTCATTTTTGAACCTCATATACTTCTTATAAAATCCTTCTTTACAGATTCCACGTATTCGCATGTCACAATTGTCACATGATGTTTCATCATCTAAGAAGAGACATTTACTCATTCCCTGTTTATCTTCATATTTTAGCACTTAATACCACCTCTGATATTTATGGTTCTGTTTATATTCTTTCTGTTGCTTCTTTTTCATCTTCTTTAGTTTCTTTTCTATATTATCTTCTTTCGACATTTTGGTGTCCACCTCAATGTTTTCTGTATAGTTTCCTTCTTCTTTGGTCCAAGCTTTTCAATTTCACATCTATCTATAGCCCTTAATATTTGTATTAATGAGTATGGCATGCTATCTAATTCTTTGGCTAGTTTTGGTCCTATACCACTGAAGCATGCAAATATTTGTTGTCTTCGTTCACTTTCAGTTGTTGCTTTCTTATGTATATTTACATTAATTGGGGTAGATGTCTTGTCTAATCTACGTACACTTTGCACTATAATATTAGCAGTTTCAGTGGGATTGTTACTAGGTATAATAGGAATCCCAAACCCAGTAGTGATACTAAGATAACTACTGTGGAGAGCAGCTTTACTAAGTTTGGGTCGTGCATGTCCTCTGGCTCTATAGTCCGGTCCACCCTCAAGGATGAAGATCGGTGTTTTAAAGTTTTCTCGTAATCCTTCTGCCTGTCTGAATATTCGTCCATCTATAACACTTCCCTCCCAATCACTAAAACTTTTACGTTCAAATACTATATTATCTGATACTTGATAATCACCATACGCTAGCGTAGCGTAACTTACGTTCAAGAAACCTTCTAAGATCTTCGGTACTTTGCTCCGTGTTTCCCGATTGTCTATTATCACTTGTGCCTTTGTACTTCCCACTATTACGCCTCCAATTTAATAGATGCATTATATATGCAATAATTTCCATTAACTCACTATCATATTTATCAGATTCTTTATCTAATGTTTTAAGTCTTCGCATCTTATCATCAAGACGTATTTTAATCAATTCTTCAGGGTCACCTATACTAGAGAATATAGTGTCTTCATCATATACACTATTACCATATTGACGGTTTTTCTTTATCATCTTTTCAGATAATATTTCATCCCATATCTCAGTGATATCAGGTACATACATCTTCATAACATCACCTTAATCTTTAAATAATTAATCATATCAGCAACCTCTTCTGGTGTTAAACGTACACTCATACCTTCTTGGTCTGTTATTTCAAGCTTTCCTCTATGAGTTTTAATATTCATATTTTTCATCCAACCCTGCCCTATATCTTAAACTATATTCATCATTAATCAATTATATCCTAATTTATATAATTCAATTTCATTATGTCATCTAGTCGCACTTGTCGCACTTTTGTTACCATTTACCCCCCCAAAAGTCGCACTTGTCGCACTTTTAGGGGGTAAAGTCGCACTCGAGTCACTCTTTATAACACCACTTATATCCACGATGGGAGCTTAGAATTGTCAACGGTTGGTGTAGGTTCCGTTTTACTATTTTGGAACTCATTTGTCATCTATATCACCCCAAAACTTATTTCACTTTTAACCATATTTTTACCTCCTAAAAAAGTCGCACTTGTCGCACTTTTGTTACCATTTACCCCCCCAAAAGTCGCACTTGTCGCACTTTTAGGGGGTAAAGTCGCACTCGAGTCACTCTTTATAACACCACTTATATCCACGATGGGAGCTTAGAATTGTCAACGGTTGGTGTAGGTTCCGTTTTACTATTTTGGATAATATTTTTTACCAAATCTACAGGTATACCCTCGATACCATAGTCACTACTATATACATTTTTATCCATATAAGATTCTACAAGTTCATCATTAATTATCAGCCTCTGTTTTTCAAGTTCAGCAGCACTCATTTGTCATCTATATCACCCCAAAACTTATTTCACTTTTAACCATATTTTTACCTCCTAAAAAAGTCGCACTTGTCGCACTTTTGTTACCATTTACCCCCCCAAAAGTCGCACTTGTCGCACTTTTAGGGGGTAAAGTCGCACTCGAGTCACTCTTTATAACACCACTTATATCCACGATGGGAGCTTAGAATTGTCAACGGTTGGTGTAGGTTCCGTTTTACTATTTTGGATAATATTTTTTACCAAATCTACAGGTATACCCTCGATACCATAGTCACTACTATATACATTTTTATCCATATAAGATTCTACAAGTTCATCATTAATTATCAGCCTCTGTTTTTCAAGTTCAGCAGCACTCATTTGTCATCTATATCACCCCAAAACTTATTTCACTTTTAACCATATTTTTACCTCCTAAAAAAGTCGCACTTGTCGCACTTTTGTTACCATTTACCCCCCCAAAAGTCGCACTTGTCGCACTTTTAGGGGGTAAAGTCGCACTCGAGTCACTCTTTATAACACCACTTATATCCACGATGGGAGCTTAGAATTGTCAACGGTTGGTGTAGGTTCCGTTTTACTATTTTGGATAATATTTTTTACCAAATCTACAGGTATACCCTCGATACCATAGTCACTACTATATACATTTTTATCCATATAAGATTCTACAAGTTCATCATTAATTATCAGCCTCTGTTTTTCAAGTTCAGCAGCATTTTCAGTTAATGAATATAAATTACCAGACTTATGATAATCATCATATTTATCTAATAATCCTTCTTCATATAACTGGAAACAATAATCAGACACATGTGCACGTTGAAATGTTTTAGTCCCAGGGCCTACATGTCGTTTAATAGTTCCAACTGTAAATACATTTTTACAATTATCAACTCTGAAATTTTGTTCAATAACCGCTTCCACATCACTTGCTATATCTGTATTATCAACCTTCGTTATTAACCAATTATAGAAGTTAATAGCTTCTAATGATAATCCAGTATTCAAGTTAAACATTTGTGCAACCATCTGATTATCAAATGGTGTAGATATAATAAACACTTGTTCACCAATACATACACAATTTTCAGGTTTCATCATAAGTAAACTTACAACCTTAACCAAATCAGGTATCTGTGTAGCTGATCTTCTAGCATTATCCGCACCTTTAACCCATTCCATAAGACATGGAAAATATGGATTAATAATATGATACTCCTCACCAATACCTGCAAGTTTCTCAATATGAGAACGTAGATATGGAAGTTCATCTTCAATTAAATGTTTCCTATAATTAGCCTCTACATTAGGTACACTAATATTCTCCATGAAATTAAA
>CAXXJL010000008.1:0-17913 GCA_963667395.2 Bacteroidaceae bacterium | reverse complement strand
TCAAGAAAATAGGCTTGACTATTACCGTCGTTGGATCAACTCAAGGATACAAAAGATGCTTCGGAAACAAGACTTGGACATCAGGAATCCATTACTTTGAAGTTATCTGCCCGATTAGCTGCTCATATATCGGTAACATCTAATTAGATTATAGTTGAGCTATTGTGGGAATGCTATATACTTGGCCTAATTCTAACTTCCACTAATAAATAGCCTTTGGACTCTCTCGCAAGGATCCAGATAAAGAAATCGTTTTAAAGCTAAAAACCACCACTCCACGAGTTGTTGGATGTAAGACTTTTATTTTTTGCAAGGATACGAATCTTTCAAATTATTAAGAATCCTTTGTCTCTAATTTGATCTCACGATAAGCTTCAAATACCAACCTCAAATTATGATAGGCGAGATTAACTTGGAGCAATATCGCTTTGCCGTTTATACTGATGAGAACCTGACCAGCCCTGCTAAGGAAACTCCACTTTACAAAGGCAATTGGACTCCTTTCATTAAAATTAAGCAAAAAGGAAATACAGTGGTCTTGAACCCATTCGCTTCACGAACGACCTCCGAGCTATCATTGGACTCATACCTCTTCCCTCAATGCTCCGTTAAATATCAGCACCAGTTAACGGTCGCATTATTTAATTTACCTGAAGAAAAAATTGATCCAGCACAAAACCATTTGACCTTTATTAAAAAAGTAACTGCCCCATTAGCTGAAGCCTGCTTTGCAGATACTATTTTCAGCAAAATAAAATTAGACAATAGCGGAAAATGTGAAGGAGCAGCTATCTTAGAATTCAACTCAGAAGAAGGTCTTAAGTCATTTATAGATGGATTTACTCAAGCAAAAATTGCTGAAATCGAAGTATTTTCAGGCGAAAAACTTTGGGATGCTATTGAAAAAATGCTTGTACGAAAAAAAATTATGGAAAGAAAAAGTCTTGGAGTTGTTTATAAGCCACCAAAGGCAACAGCAAGCAAGCCCGCAATCAGCACAACTGCAGATAAAGGAAAACCAGCCGCTCAAGAAGTTGCTTCAGGAGAAAAGTTACTCAGCTCAACTCTACCTGTTCCGATTCAAATACAAGCTGGAATACCAGTTTTAGTGCCTGTTCTGCCATCTATTTCAATACCTGCCCCAGCATCCGGTACAGTAGCTATTCCTGCTCCAGCGCCAACTCCAGCCACAGCTCCAACTCCAGCTACAGCTTCAGTACCTGCATCAGTACCAGCACCATTACCAGCACCACTACCAGCACCGCTGCCAGCAGCACTACCGGCGGCACTACCAGCTCCACTACCAGCACCACAACCAGCACCACAACCAGCAGCACTACCTGTACCACAGCCAGCGCCACTACCAGCAGCACTACCAGCAGCACTACCAGCACCACTACCAGCACCACTACCAGCACCACTACCCGCACCACTACCAGCAGCACTACCAGTACCACAGCCAGCGCCACTACCAGCAGCACTACCAGCAGCACAACCAGCGCCACTACCAGCCCCAAGCACAACTACAACAAGTACAGATGCTCAAGCTCCTAAGCCAGAAGCCAAACAGAGTACCCCAGCTGTGACTGCACAGGAAAAGATGAAAAAGCCTGGCAAGCTCAATGAAAAAGATAGGAATTCCTTGTCTGCGCTTTTGCTTGATCTTCAAGCTTTCCAAGTGCAAGATTACAAGAATATTGTTGGAAATATTCTATCAGGAAAAGCTAGCGATCGTAAAGCAGTCAAACAACCTGGAGAATTTGAGATAAGCAAGAAACCAGTGAAGGCGATGTACCTTCCAGAAACTGATAATATGTTCCTGATCCATGGCAGTCAAATGAAACTCATTCACAGAACTAACGGTAATTTCCGTATTCCAGCTAATGCCTTTATTAATAACCCAATTTCTTTGATGTCTATTATTGCTTTAAGCCTTCCTATAAAAGTTGCGCAATACATTCTAAATACAATTAAGTGGAGACTTCTTGGATCAGCCTTGTCGAATCGTGTTCCCTATGCAATCGCTCAGTTCATTTACTCTTTAAAAGTAGCACTAGCTAAAAATCAAGAAGCTGATAAAGGGGACACAAAAGCTCTTGGAGGAGATCTGCTGTTGCATATCCCATATTTAACCATGAAGCTTTCTCTAGATGCTCTACTTAAAGCTGTTACTGTTGAACATATTTACAGATCGTGCAATCAGTCTTACTTTGAGACCATTAAAAGCGAAGAGAGACCTTTTGCTCATGCTCAGCAGAGAGAAATTGATCAATTATTAAGTATATTTGCAAAGATAGACGCAGAACTTTGGAGCATGACTCAGAGCAAATCTTGCGATAGTGCAGTGAAAGGATTATGGAGCACAAGCAGCAGCAAGATTAACCAAGCTTATATTAGAATGATGAGCTTTTTAAATTCTACCAAAAAGGTAAAAGAAGTGGATGGATGGCAACTAACTCTTGCGGAGGCTGGATGTCTTAACAAAGAAGACCAAGCATTAGGACTTTGCCATTATGAAGACATGTCCATAAAATTAAATGACCTCTTCGAAGGTATCAATAGAAATAATTCTGAAGAAGTATGGGAAGCTTTAGAAAAGCATATGCCTCAAAGCAAATTACTCAGTGGTAGTATTAGCTTCAACGTTCCTCTTCAGTACTCATTGAACTCCCTACCGCCAGTGATTCAATCTAATGATATTGTGTCTAACGCTAATTTTGTTCCATGCGAAATAAATTCAGTTGCTATTACTAATTCTCTTGTTTTAGCTTCATCACTTGAATCTGGAAATGCAGCTTTATACTCTACAAATATGAAATTGGTAAAAATATTGGGAACTAACTTTAAAGAGCCTCTTAGCGAAATCATAAAAAGCTATAATAATCAATTAATTATGATGCCTGAACACATCAAATTGGCAGAAGCATCATCACCGACAGCCGCACCAGCACCCAAACCACAGGAAGAGCTGGTAATTAATGAAGGAGGTCTAAGCTTAGAATTGTTATTCTCTGAAGCAAAGGAAGCTTCTACTTCAGGCGAAATATTAATAGATAATATTAAGAAAGCAATTCTTGAAGAAGAAAAGAAAAGAGCACCTATAGAATTAATTGAGCAAATTTTACTGATTAATGATAGCGCTATTGCAAAATTCCCATTTTTGATGGGTGCAGTTGTCAAACAGCAAGATAACCAAAAAAGAGCGATAAGAATAAGAAAATTTGCTTATTTTGCTGACTTTTTAAGAGCTACAGCTAAACGATTAAACATCAGGTCATCTCTAGGAGAAGATTCAAGCAAGTTAGATTATGAGCAAATCAGAGAGCTATTTGCTGGAAATGGGTACCTGACTACAACTCTCGCTGATGAACTTGCAGCTAAAAAAATTTTCGCTACAGTGTGGGAAGAAGAGCATGCTTTAACTGTAGAGGGAGAGTGTTTATATGCAGCATTTGATCAAGTCAATCATACAATAAATGTTGTTGTGAAAAATGCTGATAAGAAGGAATTAATTTTACAGACATATGATTATAATAATTCTGCAAAAGCCTTGAAACTGTTGAAAGAAAAGGCTTTAGAAAGCAACATTGACTTGTCCATTAATTACAAGATAGCCTTTAATGATTTTTACTTCGCTTATATGAGCGCGCCTTCCATTATCAAAATCTATTCAGTATCAACTAGCGAGCTTTTAGACACATTGAATTATACAGAAGCTATTCATTCATTTGCGATTCAAGCTAATTCCCTTATTTTAAGGTCTGCAACCTCTAATGAAGTGCTTTGTTTTGGATTAGAGCAGAAAGCAGCAAAAGCAGCTTCAGAAGCAAAATTAGCTCAACAGCAACCTGTGCAGGAGGCAATGAGTAAGCTTACGAGAGATATTAAGGCAGAAGAACTCACTTCTGCCGATTTGGCAGCTTATGGAAACCAAGAAGGGATTATTGCAGTGGGATGTAAGGCAAAAGATTCTATTAAAGCAAATATAATTTCTTCGTTACCAAACGAAAGTAAGCAAGCAACCAAGTTGATCTGGAACGTTATGGAGCAAAAGAATGATAACGGTGTTTATGATTTTGAATTTGAGTTAGATGATATCAAGGATGTAGAGCGAATGGAAATGGAAATTAGTTTCGAGAAGCTCAGGCTAACCAATGAGGAAGCTGATAAAATCAATAAAGTCATTTTAGCTGATGAAGAAGGGAAGAAAGAAGAATCATTGGCTAAAAAGAAGTTTACAGGAGGAAGTGATTTAGACTCAGTACATTTGCCTCTGGTCGTTGAATGGTATAAGGGTGCATCAAGCAATAGTGCAATGAGTGTAACGAAAATGCTCTCTTACGACAATAAAGAATTTAAGAGCAATTACCCACAGCCACAATTTATTTTTGCTCATCAACACCATAAATCATTCATTATTAAAAAGTGCATTATAAAATCTCCTATAGTATCCTCTGAAAAATGCCATCCTATTGGAGCCGGATTAGTATATGTTGCAAATCATATTTCAGCCTTCAAAAAAACTACTCACAACTTTACAACTGAGGCTGAATATAACGCATGGAGTAATGCAAGAAAGCAAATCAAAAAGGAGCTACAGCCATTCGAGCCCGCTGGATTCTTTGTAATGACTGATAAAGAGGATCTTATCTTCAACTTAAATGTTGAAAGACCATGCAAATATATCTTCCTGAAGCCAACAGCATTCAGGACAAAACCAACTGAATTTAAAATGTTCAGTGCGTTCCCAATGTCAATAGAATATTTCGGAGTGACGGGTGTTGTTATTGAATCTACTTCACAAATTGGAAATAGTTATTCTACAACTTGCGACATCAAGCAAGCAAAAATTAGCACTGACTGTAGTATCGACCTTCATGCATGGAATCATAAAGCTGCAAATTGGGAAAAAATCGGAAACTATACAAACCTTGAGCTTAGCGAATTGAACATGATTTATGGAAACAACAGTATTTTTGGAAAAATTGATAATGAAGTAATGGATAAGAAACAGTTAGGCTATTGGAAAATCTCACACGAGGATAAGGAGTTGCATAAGGCTATTACTAGCAAGTATTTAATCAAAGTCACACAGAAGCCAAATTCTTCTTGGAAATTTACTCAAATATCAACCAGAATTTTTGCTGCAAAGAGAGCCGAACGACAGGGAGAAATTTTTAAAAATATTTCATCAACTTACCTAACTAAATGCATGCACGATCCGGAGCTTTTCAATAGAGTTAATGCTGCATTGTGTGATATAGTATGCAATCCTGACAGAGATAGTAATGATAGAATCATGGCTATGAACTTATTAAGGAAGGTTATCGACAGTTCTAATGAAAGCATGCAAAAAGTGAGAGCAAAAATCCCACTAGATAAATTCATTAGAGTTAACATTTATCAAGAGCAAACTGAAGTATTCGGAAATAAATTTTTACAGGCATTTAAAGCTATGCCAGATTTTGATGCAGCAATTACTGAGTTTGCAGCCAAGGAACTTAATTTGATCCAGACCACCGTTTTATATCCAGCAGGTATTTCTGGATTCAAAACTATCCTAGCTTCTGCAATGAGCGCAACTCCTGAACCCTTTATTCAACTTTTGATTGCAGAGCTTTATAGCATCAGCACAAAATATCTTGAATCATCGTTGAATGAGCAAGAAATCTTTTTGAGAACTCGCCTAGATGTTCAGTCCTATCCTTTAAGCCAAATTCCTTGGATGTCTCCTAATAGAGGAGGAGTAAGAAAGACTGCTGAAAAGGCAAGTTTCGGAGAAAGACAAAAACTCCCAGCTAGTGCAAGGTGTGCCTACGGAATCAACGGAGAAGATAATTGCATTTTAATCTTGGATTGTATGAAAGCCACTGAAATTAGCAACGCTATTCTTTACTTTAAAAAAGAATCCTTAGATATCCAAGCCTATAGGTTCTGCGTTAGCGTATATGGTGTGCCTGAGAAAAAAAATTCTGCAAAAGATAAAATATTATTATTTGAAAAGATGTATCCAAGCCACATTTGGGAGCGATTAGTAAGCTCTGCTTACAATACTGAGAATACTAAATACGATTCCAAGGATGAATTAGAATCATTGAATATCAACATTGGCACTTTTATTGGCAGATATTTAATTATTTTTATTAAGTTTTACAGGTCCTACGATACAATCACTACAAAGCAATTCTCTATTAAGACATATTTGAAGGAAGGTATTTTGGCTGAAGCTTATGGAACGCAATTACAAAGAGATGCTGCAGTGGTAAGCGAAATCGAAAAGATTTTTATTGTTGACGAAAATCAGAAGATGAGCAAGAGAATTGGTCATTCGGCACATTATGAAAAAATGCAAAACTTAAATACAATTTTTGAGGTATATAAATTAAAGATTGAATCATCTCAAGTTGCTCAGATAGAGCAAGTAGCAGCAGTAAAAAGTGAAGGAAATATGGGAATGAAACTTATTCAGCTACAGAAGCAATTAAATGGAGAAGTAAAAAAATATCAAGAAGGACTTATTCCAAAAGAGGGATTGCTAGATCTTGTGTCTCAAATTGAATCTCTTCAGAAGATCCAAGCCCAAGCCATAATGAAAGAAAAGGTGGATGCAAGTAAATGCAGTGAATATTTAGTCCAGCTTGCAGTAGAAATTTCAGGAATTATTCAAGAAATGACTCAAAAAACTCCTTCTTTGCTCCATCAATTAAAGAAGCAAACTGCGTGCAATTTAGTTACCTTAATTAAAACTCTGTTCAGAGATTTCGTAGTATTCAATGCGGGAGAAGCAAGAACTGAGATGCTAAACTTCATCCAGAACTCATTAATGCCTGAATTGACTGATGGCGAGTGGATCCAGTTATGCGTTGAAATAGTGGAAGACTTTTTATCAAAGGCCGAGACGTGCTTCTCACAAAAAGGTGTTATTGAGGCATTAGAAAAATTCAATATCCCAGAGGGTGAATTGCTGAGCCATTTAGCAAAGAAGATGAAGCTTCAAGAATCATATAATGTTAGTGTCATTGGAGAAGAGAGAAAACGAAGCAAATCAAGAGATGAAATGGAGAAAGAAAAATTCCCAGAGCTGGCCTCAATTCTCACTTTAGCAATAAAGAGCTTCAGGAAGCTACCTTTAGAGGACACAGCAACAATTGTGCATAGAGGAATTGTCTGTCATTATTGCAACAATAATAAGCCAATAGTTGGCATGAGATATAAATGTGGCCATTGTCCAAATGTGAACCTTTGCTCGAAGTCTCATTGTATAAAGAAGCATATGGACGAGCAGAAATTCCACATATTGATTGCTATTCCGAAACCATTGCCGTACTCTCCTTCAAAAATTGCTGAAGTCGCCCAGTATCATCCCTTGCTACAGCCAATGAAACTAAATTTCAGTGCAAAAGTGCATGATGGAATTGAGTGCGACAACTGCGGAACCAAAAATTTCGAAGGAATAAGATACCTCTGTGGAAACTGCGACTACTACAATCTTTGTGATAAATGCTACACATCAGAAAAATACTCCCATACTAGCACTCATGTATTCCTTAGATTGTCGCATCCTTTAATCCAAAATGAAACTGCTACTCCAAAGGCTTTAATTCCACACTTGGATTCGCAATTATACCCATTGCAAAAGATTGGAGAGAGCAAAAAGCCGCATGAAGAGGCACCTTTAGAAATGCAACGCTCAGTAAGTGCAGCTGTAGATCATCGTAAGTCGGATGTGGAAAGATTAGATATTGATCAAACAATGCAGATTGCTTACCGAATTACTGTGTGGATCTGCCATTCTGAAATAATGGAAGCCAAGAGAAAGTCTATCGCATTGAAACTTTCGGCTGAATTACTAGGAATTTTACTTAAATTAGCCTCAATTGATACAATTAGTGCGCTGACACAGGAAGGCGATCAACTTGAGGGAATAATTAAGTGCTACATCTCGTTGGAAGACAAAACTGTCAGAGAATCAATGGTTAAGCTATTGAATGGCCTACGAAATGTAAGCACTAAAGCAATGACAGTGGAAGAAGTCACTGAAATGAAAAAAAGTGATCGAATTGAATATTTAACAAAAATGGAGAAGACATTATCAATTAGATCTCAGTTAAGTACTTGCTTGCATCAAATATTGAAAGGATATATCATCAATGCCCCTAAAGGGAGAGCCTTGGCCGAAATTTTGGATCTTGATACTTTAAGCACTTTACTCGAAAATTACATTTCAATCTTGGAGTCTATATCTGACACAAAGCAGTTATTGAAAAAATACAAATTAATAAAAGAGGAAGAGATGCTCGAGCAGCAGCCATTAACTTTAGCGCGATCGCTTTCAATGCCTGTTCACTATCAAGAAGCAATGAAAAAGAAATACCAGCATAGTAAACCATCCTTG
Organism: Bacteroidaceae bacterium; assembly: GCA_963667395.2. Lineage (GTDB taxonomy): Bacteria > Bacteroidota > Bacteroidia > Bacteroidales > Bacteroidaceae > Bacteroides. The sequence goes on along the minus strand of CAXXJL010000008.1, from coordinate 9,518 downwards.
CAATTAGCCATCGGATTAATTTCCATTTTGGAATCTTTGTCTACTTCTGCAATTGGAAGTACATATGGTAAAATGTGGGAGATTGTTCTGAAAATACTCAGCAAAATTAATATGAAGCAAGTCATCGAAGCTAAGCTATTCGAGAGATTAATGAACTCATTTTTCTGCTCTAATCCATCAATTCAACAAACGATATATCGACAACTATTAGAAATCAGCATAAAGATGATGCAATTCCCAAATATGAGCACACTTATTATTAACCTTATTAGATCAACCTTGGAGTCGGCTATGAATTCACCTCGTGAGGAAATTTCTTTCTACATTTGTAGAGGATGGCTGGACATATTAATAAGTGGAACTTCACCAAAATCATTGACAAAGAAGGATGCAAAAGCACCAAAGTCCAAAGAAGTAGTTGAGGCACCTTCATTAAAGTTAGCAGTAAGCTCAAGCCCAGGAAAAAAAGAAAATAAAAAGAAAGAGCTTACAATATTTGCCAAGCTTGATAATAGTGACATGATGGACTTTATTAGCTTTTCTTCTAATTATTTATTATCTTACTTGAATCTTGGAACGTATCAAGGAATAGTAGGAGGCTCATATAAAAATATTTATAGAGCTTCTTTGGCTAAAAGAATGATAGATATCATTTCTGGAGCATACTTAAAGGAAAGTTCCAAATTATCAATTGACGAACTCATAGCGACTTCCCAGGATCCAAAATTAATTTCGTCATTGAATAATTTAATGACATGGCTAATTCTCAATTATCGTAAAAATGATACTTCGTGTAAAATTTCAACGATTGTATGTAAAATATCGAAGGGAGTCAAGCATATAATGAAAAATGTTGGAAAGAACGAAGTTCTGTCTAAACCATTACTTAGTTCTCTATTACAATCAGTCAGCACCGTTGATAAAATTTTAGCCAAGAAAATTATTACTGGAGAGCTCCGTATTGATTTGGCTATGGATTTAAGCAATCGATGCAACAAGCTACTAAAGAAGCTACTGAAATATCTTATGTGTACAACCGCTTCTGCTAGCTTCTTCGCTTATGATCTGAAAGGATTTGACTTTTTATTCAGCCGTTTAGGAATCTCCCCAGATAGTGGACTGGATAAATCACTCACCGATGGAGTAAACGGTCCTAATACAGGCAATGGAAGCAAATGCTTAACTATCGAATCGGATCTACTTGAGGGAGTTATTAAAGCTATTAGTGTCGGCCAGCAAGAAACTACTGAAAAAATAGAAACTACTGAAGAAAATAAAAAGGAAACATTTTCTCCTAATCTAATAATGGACGAAGATTACGCAAGAGACATGAACATTATTGAATGCAGTGGAGAGACTAATTTATCAGCTAACCACAATATTAATTGGTGTACTTATAAGGGAAGCCAGAGAAGCAAAATTTACACCAAAGTTATTAAAGAAGGCGGAAAGCACGAAGTAATTATGGGCTTCGAGTTCAAGAAATTAATAGAAATCAAAGAAATCCAAATCTCCTTCATTAACTTCTGGGGAATGGATAATTACGATCACTTAGACGTTAGCTCCGTTATCGTTGAAATCGGAATCAATAAGAACTCATATAGCTACCTATGCACATTAGATCATGTTTTCGATAAAAGTATTGAAAACCAGGGAGTAACTTTATTCGCAAGAAACCTAAATTCATTTGATGAGCTAACTTTAAAGGGAGACCCAATTGCTATTAAATTAAATAGCATTAAGAATGCAAAAGCCAAATTTTTGAGATTCATTATCAGAACAGGAGTAAAAGTAGCATTTGCTGGAAGTCAAGCTTGCAAATCAATAAAACAGAAAGCTATTGGTATCAACTATATTTCAGTTCAAGGCCATGATCTTGCTGGAGCATCACAAATTGATAAGTACATTAATAAAAAGAATCAGAAAGTGGCTTATCAGATGCTTAATATATTCCAAATGAAAACGTTCAGAAGTTGCTTGAAAGAATTTGCTAAAACTCCAGCAATTATTAATAAACTGAAAGTTAATTTCCATGCTTTAGCTGCGCTAATGACTCCAGATAAGCAAACCATAGAGCCTTTCTTAATTGCACTATCTAGCTATAATTCGGAATTAGGAAAATGGATTTTGCATGAGCTTATTAGATCAAGACAAGGAAAAGGATGCGCTTTATTCATGGTACAGATCTGCTTAAGCAACCTTGAAAAGGTGGGTGAGAGTCAAGAGTTGGTGAGATCATATATTTTCCAAGAATTGGAGCAATTCGAGCAAAAACGAGAAGAGAAGGCTGATCTTCCAAAGAGCCTCTGCCAGTTCATCATCAATTACGTCTCTTTACTCTATTTAGTTTCTCCCTTACTGAAAGATCCAATATCCTTAGCGATACAAGAAAAGGATTTACTTTTGCTAGCACGAAGCACTGTATTCTACTGGGAAAACAAAGAACTAAAAGATGCATTTATAAGACTCTTTGTTGTCTTAATTCATCCGCCACCTATGATTACCAATAAAATCTCGATGAACGACTTTGTCATTAAGAACATGCTCTCATCAAAGGATGCCAGAATTATACAACTTGCCAGCTACCTTACTATTTTCAGCAAAGAAATAGGATTAAAAATTTTGGATACTTTGCCTAGCGAAGTAAGCTTGCAAAATGAGCAAGCTGCTAATGACCAGCTCTGCTTGCTGATGAACCTATCTCTTGATCAAGAAATCAGAAAACAACTGGCAGAGAAGAAGCTTGCAGTTGCAATTTATGAAAAGTTAAAGAATACTACAAACTCCCAAACTTACTTGCAAGCATTAAGCCCAGAGTTATTGCAACTCTCATTGGAAGTAGTAAAACAATCTGCTACAGGCTATTGCGAAGTTGAAAAGAAGCTAACAGAGAGCATTATCGCAGACTTAGTAGCTATCAAAACAGTAGAGGAAAAAGAACATTTAGCCAATGTAATATTGAATTTAATAAAGACTGAAAAGAGTATACCAGTTTGCCTATATAATTACGATTCTGAATGTGAGCAATGGAAGTCATTAACTGCAGAAGATTCTTTAAGAAAAGGACATAAAAGAACATTCTTCTTAGAAACTAATCTTATGGCTCAAAAGCAAAAGGATGTATTATTAAACTCTCTTAAAGAACGAATAGGGAGCGAAAGTGAAGCAGATAAATTAATAGCCTCTAATTGGAAACTACTTTTTAGCGAGCAGGGACCGCCACAACAAAATAACGCAGAAAGATTCAAGCAATTATTTGAAGCTATCAGCGGAAAGGGGCCTTTCGTAGTATTCATGTCTGGCACCAGCGAAGGAAAGAGAACCTTGGTAGGAGCATTCAGTACCAGCTCATTCCCTAACATGCCTACGTCTTTCTCTAATGGCCAATCACTAGAAATTAAATCAACGCCAGAGTCACTTTTCTTCTATTATTCCGAAAGTATGATGAAACACTTTGAAATGAAAAATAAGGCAGAAAACCTGGGGTATATTTATATTGATTACGCAAATTGCGGAGCAATCGTATTGGGAAATTACTTCTTATCATTCAGTTACTCATATTCATATTCTAATTCAATTGGCTCTCTTTCATCTTTGCATTGCATTGATGGAACAGTATCATATCTCCCATATGCATTTATTGTTGAAAGCATCGAAGTTTGGGCCTGCGATCAAGAAAAGACAGCACCAGTCGATTTGGCTGATAAGGACACAGTGAGCCCATTGACAAAAGTTGCAGCTAATGAGCACAGCTGGTTCTCTGCAAAATCTCCATTCCAGGAATTCAGATCAAACGCTGTATTTTCTGTGCCAAGCCATATCAGCATAAAAGAATTGAGTGATTGCATACTTGGAAAGAGCGGTGTAGAAATTAAACTAAGAAGCAACGGCAAGAAGCTTGATGAAAAGACTGTTATCGGCTCCTTATACGAAGAAAATAAGAAAGATTTGGTCGGTGGAGTGATTGATTTGGAGTTTGAATTCACAAAAGATTCTAAAGATATAATTGGGGCTTCTGGATATAAACCAGACACTCCTTTATTGGCTCACTTTGAGAACTTCGGTGGATACATTATTTTAATTGATGCTGCAAAATCATCTTTAGATCGATGGAAAAACAAAAAGCTTTCAGGAAAGTTCCAACTATATTTAGAGGAAGTCATGCAATTCAGTAAACTGGCTGATTTCTTCAAAAGCTTATTGGCTCAAAAAAGAAGCAAACAGTTTATCTTTGAGATTATGGCAGGCACTCCTGATAGAGAAACATCAGGAAAAGCAAAGAAAGAAACGGAACTAAAGGAGAAGAAATGGGACGAAGAGTATGTTTCCGCTGTAACATTTTGCTACACGATTATTTCCCAACTCTTTGCCAACTTCGAAAATTATGAGCTAAGAAACCAAGCCATTAATGCAGGATTTATTCCACTTATATTGACTAGATTGAATAAGCTGAGTGGAGAGCCGCCAAGAAAGTGGGAGGAGTTAGAGATGAAAAAGGAGAAAAGTATTAAAGAACAAAAGGAAGCAAAGGAGAAGGCTGATTTGGATCCAAAGAAAAAGAAGGCAAGAAAAGGAGTCGGATATTCTACAAATGTTGGTGAAATTTGGGATGTCGACAAATATATTAAGTCTAAGACTGCAAAGAATCAACAAATTACTGCGGTGATTTCTATTTTATCCAATTTTATTTCTTGCGAAAAGTGGGAGCCTAATGATGCATTCATTAAGGCGATATGCGAAAGCTCTTTGCTACCAATGGTTGAGAATAGCCTTTCATCAGCATCACTTCTAGAAATGGCAAAAGAAAGCGATTTAATTTTGAATTATTTGGATTTAGTTGATCACTTTAGAGAGAAGCCTAAACTGGTTGAACTTCTTTTAGAGATTGATCCTCATTATGTTCCACCTCAAAGAGAGCCTATCAATACAATATTGAAGAAGCTAAATGATTTAGGTTCAATATTCTTAAAATGCATGGAAAAGGAAAAAGATATTAAGCCAGAGAATGAAGCTCCAAGGAAACTTGCTGAAGAGATTCATAAGTGCTTCAAGAAAGTTTCAAGAGCTGTTGAAAAGAAGCAGAAGGAAGCAAATGCTGAAAATTTGAAAAATATTTTGTCATTACCATTGCCAAAAGCATATAAAGCATTGCTAAAAGATCTGAGATTCGGATACATGAAAATGAGAGATGAAAAGGGAGCATATAAACACTTCTACCATACTTACGCCAATCAGGAAAAAACTGCCTCTCAAGCGAAGCTTATCAGATTAGCGCAAGAACTAGCAGATTTATCAAATGCATTGCCTGACGAGCACACTAACGCAATCTATATTAGAGTTGATGATGAGAGAATTGATTATATGAAAGCTATTGTTATGGGTTCAGCCAAAACTCCTTATGCCCACGGAGCCTTTGAATATGATATTTATTGTCCTTCAAATTATCCTAACGAGCCACCTAAGATGAATTTGACCACTACCGGATCAGGCGCTGTCAGATTCAATCCTAACTTATATCACGACGGAAAGGTTTGCTTGAGCATCCTCGGAACCTGGAGAGGAACCGCAACAGAAAATTGGGATGCAAAAGTTTCAACTATTTTGCAAGTTTTGATGTCAGTTCAAGCAATCGTTATGAGCGAAGAAGTATATTTCAATGAGCCAGGATTCGAAGGAGAAAATGGAAAGCCTGAAGGTGAGAAGAAAAATGAAGCCTACTCAAACATTGTGCGTTATTGCAACATGAAATTTGCAATGCTAGGCCAAATTAAGAATCCTTCTAAAGGCTTTGAGTCAGTTATTAAAAGACATTTCTTCATTAAGAAAGCAGAAATTATGCAAGAAGTCAATACTTGGGTAGAATATGCAGAGAAGCACGAGGCAGCTTATGAAGGACTTGTGTATGACCACAACTCAGAATGGTGCAATAAATTTAAGCAGAGCAAGACTAGATATAAGGAAATGCTAAGCGAGCTGGCAAAGGAGCTAGAAACAGCCTTGAACAATATTGAGCCTCCAAAAGAATTGGCTGAAGAATATAAAGATATTGAAGGAAAGAAGAAGGGAGACAAAGCTGAGAGTGTAGCAGCAATTTTAGGAGAGAGCTTAGAAGGAGTGGATGTGAGTGAAGATACTGCTGAAGAGCAGAAAAAGAAAACTGCGGAGAAAACAGAAAAGCTCAATGTTGATTCTGCTGAAGTTAAAGATAGGTGGTCAAGATATATAGGTGCTGTCGGAATTGACGCTGTTGCAAAACAGACTAAGAGCTGCATCTTTATAGGAGGAGCAGGCGGATTAGGAGTTGAAGTAGCTAAAAATATTATTCTATCCGGTTGCAAAGAATGTGTTTTGCATGACACTCAGGTCACTACTAAAGCAGATTTGGCTTCGCAATTCATGCTATTAGAAAGCGACGTTGGCAAGAATCGCGCAGAAGCATGCGTAAATAGATTACAGCAGCTTAACTACTTTGTGAAAGTATCTGCATTTACTAAGGATATTTTGAAGGATGCTCAAGAAATGGACAAAGAAAATTTCAAGCGCTTCAATACAATGATTTTGACAGATAGTGATATTGAGACCAAATTAAAGGTTAGCGATTATTGCAGGAAGAACAAAATATGTTTAATCTCAGCGGAAGTAAAAGGACTCGCTGCATTAGTTGTAAATGATTTTGGCTCAAAGTTTGAAGTAATGGATCCTACTGGAGAAGAAGCAAAGGAATGCATGATCAAAGAAATTACAAATGAAGTTGATGGAGGCGTTGTAACCACTATTACCGGACAACGACATGGCTTTGCTGACGGAGATATTATAATGATTAATGAAGTTGAAGGTATGGACAAAGTGGAAGAAGAGAAGAAAGGAATTTCAATGTCAGGTTCAGGAGAAGCTCAAAATCTTAACTCCATTAATGGAAGTGTCCACAAAATTAAATTCATTGACCCATTCAAGTTTAAGATTTCTAACACTAGCATTTACACTAAATACAAAAGAAATGGCATCGCAAAGCAAGTAATTGTTCCAAAGACGCTAGAATTTATAGATTTCAATTCAATGTTATCTTTGAAGAAAGAGAGCTTACCGTTTGATAATAATCTTACAATAATGGACTTTGAAAAGACAAAGGATTTGAAGGCGACATTTATTGCTATTGAAGCATTGAGTTCGTTTGCGACCACTCATAAGAAGTTGCCTGCTGAGTATAATTGGGCTGATTCTGATCTCTTCCTTAAAATCTGCCAGGATATTTCCGCTAACAAGTATGGAGAAGTCAAGTCCACTAAGGAAGAAGAAGCTTTCTATCGCAAATTCTGCTTCACTTATAAAGGGCAATTCAGTCCATTGATGGGAATGATAGGAGGCATAGTTTGTCAAGAAGCTTTTAAGGCTATTACAAATAAGTTCACTCCAATTAAGCAAATTATGTCTTATAACTGCTTAGAGATATTGCCAAAGGAACTAAAAATTGAATCTGAGGCTGATTTTGAGGCAAGCAAGAAAATTATCAAGGTAGAAGCAGGAAATAATAGGTATGATGGTATCAAGATACTATTTGGAGAGAACTTGCTGACCACTTTGGCCAACTTTAAATTGTTCCTTATCGGAGTTGGTGCTATTGGCTGCGAGCTACTTAAGAACTACGCGATGCTGGGTGTAGGAACTGGCAATGGAAAGATCATAATGACTGATCCAGATGTAATTGAGGTTAGCAATTTAAACAGGCAATTCTTATTCAGAGAGAAGCATTTAAGAAAGCCTAAATCTACAACAGCAGCTGCAGCAGGTATAATGATGAATCCGGACTTAAAGTCTCATATTATTGCTCGCATGGACAAAGTGCATGAGGGCACTTCTGGAATATTTAATGATAAATTCTTCCAAGAGATGACGGTTGTGACCAACGCCTTAGATAATATCCAGGCTAGAAGATATATTGACTCAAGATGCGTATCAAATAAACGCCCGTTGTTAGAATCAGGTACTCTTGGAACCAAAGGGCACGTTCAAGCTATCATTCCAAATTTAACTGAGAGCTATGCAAGTAGTAATGATCCAGAAGAAAATGTGGAGATTCCAGTTTGCACTCTAAAGATGTTCCCAGAGGAAGCTGTCCATTGTATTGAATGGGCAAGAGACAAGTTTGAGAAATTGTTCAATCAAAAGCCAAAGTGTGTGCAAATAAATGCAGAAAGCATCGATATGGTACCAAAAACTCCTCAAGAAATGAAGTCGCTGAAGGATGCTGTGAAGCTAATGAAGAAATATCCTCATGAGTTTGCTGATTGCTTGAAATTTGCAAGAACCAAATTCCAAAAGTATTTCGTAAATGATATTAGAACTTTGCTCCACAGTTTCCCACTGGATTCTAAGACTAAGGAGGGTACACTATTCTGGACATTGCCTAAGAGACCTCCAAAGGAGCTTAAATTCAACCCTGACAATCCAACCCACGCAGAATTCATCATGGCAATGGCTTGCTTGTTTGCCAATATCTGGAAAACTCCTCTTCCTGAAAACCCACATTCCGCAGAAGCAAAGGCAAAGTATGCGAAAATGGCAGCAGGCATCCAAATGGAAGAGTTCATTATTGACGCAAAGAAAGCTCAGGCCATGCAAGCTGAAGTCAGCAAGGATAAAGAAGATAAGCCAGCAAAAACTCAAGAAGAAGAAGTATCTAAAGATATAATGAAAGATGAAGAAGCACTAGACTTATTGTTGGACGAAAAAGCTAATTTACTTTCAATGATGCAGCCTGAATTCAATAGTGTTGAGTTCGAGAAAGACAACGACAGCAATTTCCATATTGATTTTATACACGCTATGAGCTCTTGCAGAGCCGAGTGCTATAAGCTCGAGCCGCTATCATGGATCCAGACTAAGATTAAGGCCGGTAGAATTATCCCTGCGTTGGCAAGCACTACCTCAGTAGTAGCCGGTCTTCAGGCTATTGAATTGGTCAAGCTAGCTAGAAGTTGTGAAATTAAAGACCACAGAAACGCTTTTGTCAATTTGGCGCTTCCATATATTAACTTAAGCGAACCAGGACCTCCAAAGAAGATCGAATTAAGACCTGGACTAACTGTGACTCTATGGGATAAATGGGAGGTCAAGCCAAAGAGCAATATGGATTGTACTTTTGGTGAGCTACTTGATCAAATCAAGGCTCAATTTAAGCTGGAGCCTAAGGACGTCTTTAAGGGGAACAAGCCTATTTACATGAGCCTCGCAATGAATAACCCATCAAAGAGTAATGAAAAGGCTAAGGCTTTGAAAACGAAACTTGAAGATATTTTGGATTTAGAGGGAAGCGAGAAATATATCGATCTAACCATTACTTTCACCAAAGAGGGAGAAGATAAGCTCTTGAACGGTGCGCCTCCAGTCAGACTCCTCTTTGAAGAGAAAAAATAAAATGGAGAACTGTGATAATTTTTTGAATAAAACTTATTTGGTGGGATTATGAATCATTTTAATTAAAGTGAATGTGATATGGTTCCACGGATTTTGGGGTTTTG
>CAXXJL010000007.1:0-13647 GCA_963667395.2 Bacteroidaceae bacterium | reverse complement strand
AGTCAACCCAGCGGCAGAGAACGATTCTGAAGTTATAGCTGGAGAAATCCCACAAGCAGCTGTTAATTCGCTCGAAGTTTTGCTTAACGCTGTGCTTAAGCCCATGATCGAGAATATGCAACCACAGGATTGGGGCCAGTGTGACGAAGAGCATAAGAAAGAGTTCTTAGGGCATTTAAGAAAATTCTCACAAGATTTGAATGAGGCTATTGTGACCCTTACTGGTGGAGTTCAGCTTCCAAAGATAGATCCCGCATTTGAACAGGAAGCGCGCGCATCTGGAAAAGCACCTTCTGACGCTTGTGTGGCTAACTGCCGAATGAAAGTCAATCAGTGGATAGAGATAGTAGATCGTTTCACTAGAGAATCTGTTGAGGCCGAAGAAAAGAAAGAAGCTACAGAGGAAGGACCTCTTTCTGAACTAGAACATTGGCGTGGAATCCAACAGAATTTGACTAGCATATCCGAGCAAATCAAGGGGACAGCATGCATGCTAGTGACCAATGTACTCCATACTGCTAAGAGTCCAACTTCTCAGATTGCAGATAAGGATTCTATTGGAGCGTTGCTATCCACTTGGAAGCGAAAAGAAAGTGAGCTTACAGAGAAGCTAAACGAAGCAAAAGACAACGTTAAGTATTTGAGAACTTTGGAACCATATCTTGAGCCACTATATCAAGGGAAGCCTACTTTGATTATTGAGAGTCTCCCAGGATTGATGCATGCTATAAAAATGATGTTCTCAATTGCAAGACATTATGATAAAGGATCAAGAATGACAACTCTCTTTTCTAAAATCACCAACCAAATGATCACGAGCTGCCAAAGTGCTATTTTGAAGGGTGGAGAGCCTAAAGATTTATGGGATACGACTAAATATCCTATAGCTGAGCTACGAAAAGTTTTAAGTGCATGCGTTGACTTGAATACCGAATATAAGAAGCACTTTGCTGAGATCAAGGCAAAGCTAAATGCGAATCCAAAGGGAAAGCACTATGAATTCACTGATACTGCCATATTTGGAAAGTTCGATCTCTTTGTCCGCAGAGTACTTAAATTGAGAGAGCTCTTTGAAACAATTGAGCAGTTTAACATTTTGGGGAAGCATAATTTGGAGAATATGAAATCTATATCCACTGATTTCGAGAAGGAACTCAATGAGCTCAAGACTCACAATGAAACAAGACTACTTGAATACAAAAAGAACGAATTCGATATTAATTTTGTGAGTTTCATCTCTCAAGTTTCTCAAATTGAATCAAAACTAATGCAGTTCATTAATGATAAAGTGAGCCAAGTGCATTCAATCGAATTGTCAATTAAGTTCCTAGAAAAATTCAAAGGCATTTTGAAGAGAAGCCAATTACAAAAGGACTTAGCGCAGAAATCTTCAGTTCTTTTCTCTACATTCGTTGCCACATTTAAGGATATTGAGACCCATTACGAGAGAGACAAAGACACTCCTCCACTAGTCAGGAATATGCCAGAGCATGCAGGACATATAATGTGGTTAAGTCATTTATACAATAAGGTTGCAAGACCCTTGAGAAAGTTCGATAAGGAAGTGCGACAAAACAAGGAAAATCGAACTAATGTCAAAAAGGCATGGGACTTTTTAAGAACTATTGGTGTGCACAAATTGCTCATTCACGACAAGTGGGTGAAAAGAGTTGAGAGCTCTAAAGCTGCATTGCAAGCCACATTGCTTGAGGGAGGTACTGGTAAAGAACAAGGTTGGGGAGTGAACTTTGAACCAGAAATAATGACTTTGATCCGTGAAGCTAAGTGCATGTCACGAATGGGAATGAAATTAAATGAGAATGCAAAGATTATTTTATTGCAGGAAGAGAAATTCAAAACATACTACAACGAACTGGACTATTTAATTAAAGAATACAATAGAATCTCGAATAGAATCAGAAACAATACTGCTGAAATTTTAAAGCCTCACGTTGAAGACTTAGAAACAAGACTAAGACCAGGAAGCATTACTCTTACATGGACTTCTATGAACATTGATGGATATTTACAGCATGTTCATGAAGGATTCAGGAAGCTCGAGCAATTCGTTATTAAAATCAACGACATTATGGATAATAGAATTGAAAATAACTTAAAAGAAATCAGCAAGACCAAGCTCGTCGATTTGACCTTAGGCCAAAAAGCATTTTCTTTGGATGAGTTCGTTAATCGACAAGTCAAGTGCATTGAGCAAAAGAGCAAGGGTCTGAAGGCTAAAAACCAGGAAGTCGAGCAAGCAGTTAATGATCTGAGAAAGGCAATTTTGTCTTACCCAAGAGATCCACATGTTGGACAAGTATCAAATGACAGCATGCAGAATTTGATCAAGTATTACTATTGGTCAATGTACCAGGCATTGTTGCATGCTACTAAGCAATCACTGAATGATCTTAAGGCAAGAGTATGCGAAAGAAAGAAAGATGCAAAGGAGCAGAATTTGAAACCTTTCTTCGAAGTGAGAGTTCAGCTTGAAGGCTCAGTTTGCGTGCTGAATCCACCTCTAGCCAGTATTCAAGCGAAAATTAATCAAGCTGCAAATGCAGTGCTAAAGTCAACGAAGCATGTCAGCAAATGGAAAAAGGGAAAGCAGGAAACATTTTACGAGTGGGTTGCAAAGGACAAAGAAATTGTGAAGGTGATATTGCTGTTGACAGGCTCTATCGAAGGAACTAAAAATGAAGTAGAAAAGTTTTTGCAGGAGTTCCAGAAATACTCATGGTTATGGAAAGACGATATTGTGAAGTCTGAAAGAGAGTTTTCTGCAAAGGCAACTTCAAATGAGGAGTTTGAAATAAAGCTAAAGGAATTCAAAGAAACTGAAGAACAAATTAATAAGATTACACCTTCTAAGAATATTGGTGCTATGGAAATAAAGACCGACAAAATTAAGGAAACCCTGCTAGGCTGGCTTAAGCTATGGAAGAGAGAATACTTCTCTGATTTGAATAAGAGAGTTAAAAATAGAGTTGATGCATTGAAGGATGAAATCAAGAGACTCACGTTCAGAGTGAGAAGAGAAGTGAAAGATTTAGCTACATTGGGTGAGGTAATGCAGACCTTGGATGATATAAGGATTAAGGAAAGCGAGATCAAGGTTCAACTAAAGCCGGTTAGCGAAATTTATTCTTTGCTCGAAACTTACTTATCTGATGTCCAAGAGAAGGACGAAGAAAATCAAAAGAAACTACTAGAGACTGATTGGAAGAGACTTGTTGCTGAGGCTGAGCAGAGAAGGAATGATCTCCAGCTGAAGCAGAGTGTATACAAGAAGGATTTGATTAACAGCATCAGGACTTTGATGGAAGAAACTAAAGATTTCTGCAAGGAATTTTTAGAAAAGGGACCCAAAGTACCAGGTATTGCGCCAAATGAAGCACTAGATCGATTGAAATCATATAAGAGCAAGTATGATGAAGTGCTGAAACGAAAGCGAGAGAACTGCGAGAGGGGAGAGAAGATCTTCAACTTGACTCACAAGAAATATGAGGAATTGGACCAAACTGAAAAGGAAATGAATTGGCTAGGAAGACTTTATGCCTTGTATTCCGATGTTATTAAAGATATTGCCACTTGGAAAGAAACCCCATGGAGCGAAGTGCAAAAATCGTTGAAGACAATGACCGAAGATATTGTTAAATATGATACTAAATGCCAAGGATTGGATGATGAACTAAAGAAATGGCCAGCATACCAAGAGCTAAAGGATCATATTAATAATTTCAAGCAAGCACTTCCATTGATTGAGCTAATGTCAAAGCCTTCAATTTTGCAAGACCACTGGGAGAAGGATTTGTCTGAGAAACTGAAGAGACCAATAGTCTTCAAGCTAGAAACCTTCACTCTCGGCACATTCCTTGATTGGGGACTTAATCATTATGAGGATGAAATAAAAGAAATTTCAAAGGCAGCTGATGAACAATTGTGGATCAAGACTGAATTGGCAGAGATCCACAAGCACTGGGAGAGCGAAGAATTCGTTCTAACAACCACCGCTCGAAAAAAAGATGCTCCTTGCGCACTTGAGGGGAAGAAAATTGAAGATATCATTAACAAGCTAGAGGAGCACCAGACTAGAATCAACGCAATGACAGCTCTGCGAAGCTCTAAGCCAATGCAGGAACAACTTTCTCAGGCCTCAAATAAATATTCTGAAGTCTACGATATCATTAATAAATGGATGAAAGTACAAAAAATTTGGCAATTCTTGGAGCCAGTGTTCCATACTCCTGACATTTCTAAGAACATGGTTCAGGAAAGCAAGAAATTTGGCCAAATTGAAAAGGATTGGATAAAGATCATTGAAAAAGTGAACGAAAGCAAAAACGTGGTTGCTTGCTGCGAAAACGACATGCTGAAAGGACTGCTTACCAGTTTGGAAGTGAGCTTGGAATTTTGTCAGAAAAAGCTCGATACCTACCTCGAGAAAAAGAGACGAGAATTCCCACGATTCTACTTTGTTTCAGACACTGAAGTGCTCAACATTTTGAGTCAGGGTTCTGATCCTTCAGCCGTGCAAAGCCACTTGCCAAGTCTCTTCGATGGTATTACTAACATCGAATTTGATGGCGCTGAAAAGAAGCAAATATGCAAAATTATGTGTGTTTACCCAGATGGGCAGAAAGAGGAGCTAGACCTTGTTAATGCAGTAAAGGTTGAGCAAAAGATAGAGGAATGGCTACAATATTTAGAGGATGAAATGAAAAATACTGTTAAAAAGTGCATTGAGAAAGCAGTAAAGGCTGCTGATCCTAGCCAGAAGTCATTCTCTGCCGAAAAAGAAATTCCTGAATTAGTAAATAAGTACCCAAGCCAGATCTGCCAGGTTATCTTAAGAAGAGTATGGACAAGCATGGTAGAACTAGGCAGAACTGATATGCCCCCAGGAAGAAGAACCAGCAAAGACACAATCCATAATGAAATGGAAAATATTATTAAGGTACTGTCTAATATGATCAAGTCCAACGCCGAAGAAGGTAACGATGCATTGAAGAGAATCAAATTGGAAGGATTAATAACAATTCAGGTATATCAATTTGGAGTTTATAACAGAATTAATACCGGTGATTATGATATGGAAAAGCAGAAGTCAATAAGAATGCGTTGGGACAACGATACAAAAGATTTGATGGTTGAAATTACCGATGCTTCATTCGCTTACTTCTATGAGTTTTTGAAAGCTACTGATAAGCTAGTCATTACTCCACTCACTGACAGATGCTACATTTCTTTGGCACAAGCTATCAAGAGATTGCAGTGTGGTGGGTGCACTATAGGACCATCTGGAGTAGGAAAAACTGAGACCATTAAAGATCTCGGAAAAACTCTTGGCATGTTTGTAATTGTTACTAATTGCTCACCAGAACATAACGCAAAAGCTATTGCAAAGCTTCTGAAAGGAACAGTCGCATCAGGAGTATGGGGATGCTTCGATGAATTCATCAGAATTAAGATCGATGTCTTATCTGTAATTGCAGGACAAATCGAAGCTATTGCAGACATAAAGCGAAGAGGAAATGTTCAGAAGTTCGACTTCCCAGGAGAGTCTCCTGAGCTCGGAGGATTGAAATGCGTGGAATCATCTGCATACTTCATCACTTATAGAACTAGATTGACTGCTGACTTACCCGAGAATATCAAGCTCTTGTTTAGACCCATGGCAATGATGCAACCTGAATTTAAAACTATTATTGAGGTTAAGCTGCAGGCGATGGGCTTCACAACTTACGAGAAATTGGCTGAAAAATTCACTTTGCTCTACTCTTTATGCCCAGCTCAGCTTTCAAAACAGAAGCACTACGACTTCGGACTAAGAAACATTTTGCCTGTATTCTCAGCGATGGGCAACTTAAAGAAAGCTCTTGGAGATCCACGAGAAGAGGAAAAGGCTTTGGCGAGAGCATTGAGAGATATCAATTCCCCGAAATTAGTGGGACAAGACACTACTATTTTCTCTGGCTTACTAAGAGATATATTCCCAGAAGGATTTGAACAGGATATTATTAAGGAATATGCAGGATTAGAAGCTGTTATTGAAGATAACTTAACTAAGAACAATTTGCAATCTGGCCGCAACTGGAAACCAAAATTACTCCAACTGCTAGATATTTCATTGGTTCGTCACGGAATAATTATAGTGGGACCTGCTGGCTGTGGAAAGACAACAATGACTCAGATATTGCTAGATTCATTGCAAACTCATAAGGGAATGCAATACAAGCCAGTAAGATTGAATCCTAAGGCAATCAGCATTGAAGATTTGTACGGAAGCAAAACTGCAAGTGGCGAATGGATTGATGGTGTATTCACAAAGATCTGGGAGAAGTGCAACAAGAGATCATTCAAGCAGAACACGTGGGTGATACTTGATGGACCATTGGATTCAATTTGGATTGAGAGTTTGAATTCAGTGCTTGATGACAACAAAGTGCTCACTTTGGCAAATGGACAAAGAATTCCAATGACAGAAAATGTGAGACTTGTGTTTGAAATCGACCAGTTAACGCATGCTGAGCCATCTACTGTTGGAAGATGCGGAATATTGTATGTAGCTGCTGAAGATTTAGGCTGGAGACCACTATTTTCTTCATACTTGAAGGGAAGGACTGATAGAAAGACTGTGTGCAATCCTAATGAAATGTCGATAGTGGACGAATTAATAAAGAAGTATTTGGAGGATACCAATTTAATTGAAACAGTCGAAAAGGATTATTCACCTGTGATGGCTAGCAATCCAGCTATTAGAGCCAGCTCATTCATTGGAATATTTAACTCACTACTTAAGATGCATACTACATCAACTCTTGACAGATCTGCATATGAAATGCTCTTTGTCTTTGCACTCTGCTGGTCTATGGGAGGTCTTCTCGAGGCTGATAAACGAGACCACTTCCAGAAATTCCTAATGGACAAAGGTGCTCCAATTCCACAGCTCTTCAGCCATAAGGCAACATTCGAAAAAGAAACAATATTTGACTCCTATTTGGAAAAAGAAGGAAACGGCGTTATCTGGAAACCATTCTCAGTGCCAAGATGGGAGCCAGTACAAGGAACTCCATTCTCACAAGTAATTATTCCAACTCTTGATACTGTTCGCGCGGAGTACCTCTTTGATCTCGTCGCATCTATCCGTGATGTTCCAGAGTGCTCTCAGAGATCTGCACTTATCATGGGAAGCGCAGGAACAGCAAAATCTTCTGCAGTTTTACTGTATGCTCAGAATAAGCGAGATAAGCTCTTCAAGATGTTCACTTTCTCTGCTTTAACATCTCCACAGATTTTGCAAGATGGTATTGAATCTCAACTAATGAGAAAGCGAGCCAGAAACTTTGAACCAGAGGGAGATCAAACAATGCTAATGTTCTTCGATGATATGAATATGCCTATGGTTAATCAGTGGGGTGATCAACCTACTTTGGAATTAATCAGACAATTATTAGAGCAGAATGGACTCTACTTCTTGAATGCTGAGCAGCGTGGTGATTTCATGAACATTGCAAGACTGCAATTTATTGGAGCTATTTCTCAGCCTGGTGGAGGATGGAATGACATTCCAAACAGACTCAAGAGACTATTCATGGCATTTAATATTTCTATGCCAACTCAGCAAGGTCTCGAAACTGTCTTTGGCGCATTACTTAACCATAGTTTTACTGATAAACAGTATAAGCCTGAGGTTATAAAAATCGCTCAAAGTCTCGTTGATGCAACTTCTATGTTGAGAAATAAGATCTTAAAGGCATTGCCAGTTACGCCAGCGAAGTTCCATTATAAGTTTACAATGAGAGAAGTCGCAAAAGTATTTGAGGGAATCATGCTAGTTAACTTAAGTCCAGAATTTGAAGTTATCCAGAATTCTAAAGAAGGCATCTCCAGTGAGCTTTACTTAATTATGCTTTGGAAGCATGAATGCATGAGAGCATTCCATGATAAATTGACTAATGAGGGAGACAGAAAGCTATTCATAGATAGCTTGGAAACTGTAATGCAAGAGAAATTCAAAGATCTTCTCCCTGAAGATGAAAATATTTGGAAAAATGAGTGGCATTTCTGCAACTTCTTGCGAAAAGGAAAGATTGGCGAAGGCGGAGTTGAAATCGATACACCAAAAGTTTACGAAGCCGCTGATCCAGATGTGTTGCAGAAAATCTGCACTGAGAAATTGGATTTGTATAACTCTAAAGTACCAAAGAAGGTATTAGATCTAGTTCTCTTTGATGAAGCTATTAAGAATTTGCTAAAGATATCAAGGACAATTCAATTAAAGAGAGGAAGTGCAGTACTGGTTGGAGTAGGAGGCTCAGGAAGACAGAGTTTGACAAAGCTGGCAGCTTTTATTGCTGGTCAAGAAATAAAGCAACTCGAAACTACCTCTAAAGAAGCAACATTTGAGTCTTTGAAGGAAATTTACAAATCAGTAGCAGCAATGGGATCCAAGCCTGCCACAATTTTGCTTGTCGAAAACGATTTCAAGGATGAAATAATCTTTGATCATATCAGCTCTTTCTTAACTACAGGAGAAATCACAAAACTTATTATGAAGGATGATAAGGAAAAACTCTGGATGAACAACAAGGAAACTGTTATGAAAGAAACATTGGGAAAAGAAGAACCTATTATTAGAGTTGTATACAAATATTTGGTGAACAGAGTAAGAGATAATCTCCATATTGTATTATCGTTGTCTCAGAATACATCAAAGCTTTTGCAAAGATTCAAGATGTTCCCAGCAGTATTCACTAGCACTAATATCATATGGTTCCTCCCATGGCCAGAAACAGGATTAGTGAATGTAGCTAAAGAATTCATTGCGAAGATTCCAATGGAGTGCTCTGAAGAAGTAAAAGACAATTTGTCGAAGCATATGGCACATGCATTTGTTACTGCTCAGGAAGCAAGTGAGAAATATTTGCAGAGAATGAGACGACATGTCTATCTAACTCCAAGAAACTACCTATCATATCTCAATTCTTTCACTTCTGAATACGTTAAGAGAATCAAATCTCAATCTCAAAATGAAGATAAAATCAAAGTGGGAATTGTAAAGATGGAAGAGGCGAACATGGGACTTGAAGAAATAAGGAAGCAATTAAATAAGGAGCAAAGCAAGCAAACTGCAGCATCTACTGAAGTGGATAAGCTATTGCAGGATTTGACTGAGAGCAAGGCCACTACAACAAGAAAGAATGAAGAGGTAGAACGCAAAAAGGATGAATGTGAGAAGAAAAAAGATAAAATTAAAAAAGACAAGGAGTCTGTTGATCAAGAATTGGGCAAGACTCAGGCAGGAGCTGCATATAACGATGCAATTAAAGCAGTTCAGGCAATTACTCCTAGCATGCTGGGTGATGTCAAGAATATCGTGAAGCCACCTCTTGCTGATATCACGAAATTGGTTTCAGATTGCCTACTGATCCTTTTGCAAAAGTTTGTCATAACTGTGGCCTGGTTTAACTACGAGCGTTCTAAAGGAGATACATATGCTTTCATTAAAGATTCATTTGAAGATTCCGGCAGAGTGTTGTTGACTAGCGCTACTCTACAGAAGAAACTATTGGAATATACTCAAACTGAATTGGATACAATAAGTGATGAAACATGCGAGCTCTTAGAACCATACCTTGAATTGCCACGATTGAAGGAAGAGCATATCGCCAAAAGCAGTCCATTACTGGGACACCTCTTAGAATGGATCAGAGCCGTCTATAAGTACCACAACGCCTCTAAGTCAGTGAAAGCAAAGAAAGCAGATATTGTAATCCAATGCGAAAGACTGAAAAAGAGCGAAGATGAATTATCAGGAGATATCGAAAAGCTTAAGACTCACCAGAGCGAGTTGGATGCACTCGTTAAAAAGTTTACTAAGCAAAATGAAGAGAAAGAAATGATTAAACAGCAGGTGAAGGGCTTGAATGCAAGACTAACTAACTTGCAGAAACTTATTAGCGAATTGCAGGAAGATAGAAATAAATGGAAAGAAGAAGCAGATAAGTTCTCTGAGCGCAAACTACAAATGTTAGGAGATGTATCTATTGCAAGTGCGTTTATCTCATATTGCGGAGCATTTAACTTAGAATTCAGAACAATGATCTTGAAGGATTTAATCACCTCAGATTTAGCTGATAAGCAGATTCCAAAGACTGATAAATTTGATTTAGTTTCATTCTTGGTTGATGATTCCACAATGGGAGAATGGCAAATGGAAGGACTTGCCTCAAAGAGTATGATGAGATTTGACACAAATGATGAATTCACGACTCAAAATACTATTATACTATCAATGGCCAATAGATTCCCATTGCTTATCGATCCACAAGCTCAAGGCATAAATTGGGTAAAGCAGAGAGAAAAGAATATTGAGAATAAGGTCATTTCAATGGGCAAGATTAACGATCCAGCGCAAAGCGACTTATTGAGAATCGCAATGGAAAATGGTGAGGCTGTATTGATTGAAAATATGGAAACAATTTTACCTTCTACTTTGGAACAAGTTCTAGATGCCCCATGCGGAAAGTTTGTTAAGAGAGGTGTGAACATTTTATATAAGAACGCTGAAGTAAAGGTTGACGAAAAGTTCATGCTCTATTTGACCACAAGAATCCACAATCCACACTTCAGTCCAGAGCTTGCATCAAGAACTGTAATTATTGATTTCAGCATGACTGAGAAGGCATTGCAGAAGTACTTGCTCTCAAGATTGATCATGAAGGAGCAAAAATCAATTGAAGAACAGCTGTTTATCCAACTGAACAATATCTTCTTGAATAAGAAGAACATTCAAGAAATCGGACAAAATATCTTGCAGATGATCGCAGCTTGCCAAGGCAGTTTATTAGACAATGATCAAGTGGTTGAGGACTTAAATAAATTGAAGAAGCGAGTTACTGAGACTAACCAGAAAATGAAGGAAGCAGAGGAAAAGAAGAAAGAAATTTTGAAGAAGAGAAAGAATTATAAAGGAGTCGCAAAGCGAGGAGCTGCTCTCTATTTCACTATGCTCGATATGGCCAATATTAACTGGATGTATACAACAAGCATTGAACAGTTCTATTCACTGTTTGATATTTCTATTGCTATTCCAAAGAAGGCTACAACTTTGAAAGAGCGTGCAGATTCAATTTCAAATAACCTGACTGAGAACGTATTCAAGTTCATGAACCGAGCACTTTTTGCAAAAGACAAGGCACTATTTGCATTATATCTCTCCTTGCGAATTAAGCTTGTTGAGGGATTACTGAAGACTCAAGATATTAGTTTCTTCTTAAAGGCAGGCAGCAGCATCGAGGAGCGCACCAAGAGCACATATCAATGGCTAGATGAAGCCTCATTCGCTAATTTGAAAGCCCTTGCTAAACACAAATTCGGTGTTGAAACTACTATCTTCTTCAAGGACCTATTCGATAAGATTGGCGCTAATGATCAAGCTTGGGAAGACTGGAAGAAGGAAGCTACCCCTGAAGAGAAGAAGATTCCAGATTATGAAGATAGCAAGATGGGAGAGAAAGACACTGCTCCATTTATGAAACTCTGTATGATAAGATGCTTGCGAGAAGATCGAACTATCATGGCTGCAAATAAATTCGTGATTAGCGTAAGATGAATTTTATAATGCTAACAAATTTTTACTTTAGGTATTGGGACCTAAATTCGAGAAGCCAACATTTGAGACAATCGAAGAGATTTATCCAGATACTAATAAGTTTACTCCTGTACTCTTCTTATTGTCCTCTGGATCTGATCCAACAACTTCGATTGAAGAATTATGCAAAAAGAAATTAAAGAAGTCACCATTGAAATTGGCACTTGGAGAAGGACAGGATAAGGATAAAGTTAAAGAGGCTATTGAATCAGTGATGAATCCCGCAAATCCTGCTAATTTGAATTGGGTTTTATTGCAAAATTGCCATTTAGGAGTAGGAATCTTACGATGCATCTACGATATTCTATCTAATAAATCAAGCCCAATTGCGGAAGACTTCAGACTCTTCTTAACAACTGAGGAAACTACCAGCTTCCCACTTGATTTATTGCACATTTCAATGAAGGTTACTAATGAGCCACCGAAAGGAATTCAAGCAGGAATGCTCAGAACTTTGAATCAAGTGGTTCCTCAAGAGCGATTAGAGAAGGTCGATAATATGGACGCATGGAAATCAGTTGTATTCTCTATGTGTGTCATGCATAACGTTTTCTTGGAGAGAAGAAAGTTTGGCCCACTCGGCTTCTGCCACCCATATGAATTCAGCAACAATGATCTTGACTCATGCTTGCAATACCTCGAGAGATTGAGCTCACCGAGCGGAAACTTTGAAGAATCGAAATGGAAGATGGCCAAATTCATGGTTGGAGAAATTTTATACGGAGGCAAAATAACTGACGAAAGAGACAGAGAACTACTCATCACCTACTGCGAAGATTTCTTAAAAGGAGAAGTAGTGAAGAGCGTGAACTATGAATTGATTAAACCTTCTATAGTTATCCCTAAATTGGATATCGTGGAAGTACAAAAGCTGAAAGACGAAGTTAAGAGCTGGAAGATTATTGAAACACCAGAAATGTATGGACTTAAGAATTTGGCAGATAAAGGATACAGACTAAAGGAGTCTAAAGATTTACTTTCAATGCTACTTGAAATCCAGCCTAAGGATCTCACCGTCAGCGCAGCGAAGACTAGAGATGAGGAAGTGAAAGAGAAATTGGAGAAGGAAATTAGACCAAAAATCCCTCAAGGATTTAAGGATTCAGACAAAAAAGGAGACAAAAAGGGAGGAATGATTACACCACCTATGTTCGTGTTCTTGAACCAGGAAATCAGAAGATTCCAGGCGGTACACACTTTCATTACTAAATCGATTACTGAAATTTTGATGGCTATTGATGGACAAATCATAATGAGCAAGGAAATCGAAGATGCCATTATTTCTTTGCATAATGGAAAAGTTCCTTCTAAGTGGATGTATGACTCAATTGGATACGAAGTATCTTGGCTCTCTGCATCATCCGCAAGTTGGATCAAAGAACTAGTTTGCAGATATAATCAGCTCAGCAGTTGGCTCAAGGCAGACAAATTGGGAAGCTATTGGCTTGGAGGATTTTTGAACCCACAAGGATTCTTGTTTGCATTTAAGCAGGAAGAAGTGAGAAGGAAGCGCGAAAAGGAAAAAGAGCAACTAGTATCATTGGAGATGTACGATTTCACCACTGATGTACCAACCAGCCAACCTTGGACTGAAGTTGACAAGTTTGATTATAAAGTTACTGCCAAGAAAGGAGCGGATAAGAGTGGTGACGAAGTGTCTGTGCTAGTACACGGATTGTATATTGAAGGCGCTGAATGGGGAAATAATAAGCTGAAAGATTGTGAAAAAGATATTATTAGCATATTCCCTATTGTTAGAATCAGTGTCACGAGAAAGAGCGATGAATCGCAGAAAGCAGGCATGAGCGGAAAGGGATATCTTTGCCCAGTTTATAAGTACTCACTAAGATCTGATCGCTATTTAATCACTAAATTCAAGCTTGAACCCAAGACTGACGATAAGACAACTATTAACTACGGTGATTTCTGGAAGAAGAGAGGTGTCGCATTGCTGTGCTCAAGAGAGTACTTGAACTAAAACTATATTATGA
>CAXXJL010000006.1:0-12102 GCA_963667395.2 Bacteroidaceae bacterium | reverse complement strand
ACATTCCAGATGACGGAGATAAAAAGGCATTCACAACAGAAAACGTACCTTCAATGATAAAGCCTCACGACAAAGTGGAAATCAAAGTCAAGTTCTGTCCCAAAAGCGAGGGCCAATTTAATGCATCACTGACTGTTACAGTACCAAGTGTTGCTCATGATTTTGCGACCCTAACTTTAAAAGGAGTATGTCAAAGGCCTACGCTTGAGATTAAGCCTACTGAAACGCTAGAGTTTACTGATCAAGTTGTATATCTGCGAAAGCCTGCTACTAAAGATATTACAATCACAAACACATCTGATTTAAAAGCCAGATTTAAGGTCATTCCTCAAGAGGAAGTGAGCAAACAGTTAGCCAAATTCACGGTCACACCTTCAACAGGAGAGATAGGACCAGGAGAAAAAGTAGATCTCAAAGTTGTGCTTGAAGCGCAAACAAGAGGACCAGTCCCAGTGCCTCTCTATTTGCAATTGACATCAAAGCCGGGGCAGGAAAGAATTATGATTAAAGCAGATGTGCAAGGGCCAAAAGTGGAAGCAAAGCCAGCAATTTTAAACTTCGAAGAAGTTACTGTACTTCAAGAAAAGACTGTGACTGTACAGATAACTAACTCTTCTGAAATTGAAGCAAAATATACAGTATTTACAAAAGATAAGCCTAGTCCATTCCAGGTTGTCGAACGTCAGGGAGTTCTAAAGGAGCACCAAACAAAGGATATTAAGATCATTTGCGCTCCGGATGATGCTGGAATACTGGATGACATATTATATATCGAAATATGCGATGGTTATCATGAAGAAGTAAAGCTTGTAGGAAGAGCGATTGGTACAAGTATCTTTGTGCCTGGCTATTCAAGCGAAATGGAAGAAAATCAAGCAGGACAGAAGATGACAATATATACTGTGAATTTCAATACGCAATATATAAATTCAGAATCTGTGAAGACATTGAGTATTGAGAATAAAGGAACTAAAAAACAAATAATTAAATTTGAAAAGTATCCGCCAATATCTAAGAAGTCTCAGAAAAAGAAAGAGGAGAAGAAAGATCTCGGAGGTACGACTAGTGTTGCTGGGGCCGATAAAAAGCCAAAGGAAGATGAAGATGAGGAACAGGCTTTCGTCTTTACTATTGATCAACCTGAGGATGAAAAGGGTAATAAAGCAGGAATCGGACTCGACCCGCATTATGGTGTTACCCTCAACTGCAGAGCAAAATCAGCAAAGCCTTTGAAATCAAAAGCAGAAATGTATCAATTTATTGCATATACTGACGGAACAAGAAAGCCAGAACCAATATTCCGTGTTCGTTTTGTAGGTGCATTTATTTGCCCGCGCATATTGCGAAATCCAGATAAACTTAAATTTGAATATACTTGGATTGGAAATAATAATCAGGATCCAATTACCAAAGAGCTGGAATTAACTTGCGAAAGCGATGACCCAACCAAGGGAGCAGAATTCAGAATTCAAGCCCCAATGCCATTTGATTGCAATCCTGAGAAAATGGCTCTTGCCCCTGGAGAAACAAAAAAAGTACAAGTTTCATTCAAACCAGATCAAGCTAACTGTGATAAAAAGAGCACTACAATATCGAAAAATCTTGAAATAAAGCTTAACCCAGACAAGGGCGGCGGCGGGCAACCAATTAAAATCCCCTTGGATGGTGTGCTATACTATCCAAACATTGAGTTTAGTCGATCGCAAATCGACTTTGATTATATTCTATATGATACATCCAAAAAAGAGTTCCTAACCATAAAAAATGTTTCCTCTTTAGACGTCAAATACTATTGGGAATTTATTGAAGATTCTACTGATGTGATAAAAGAGGAGGAGCCTGCAGATTCGAAAAGAAAGACAAAAAGAAAAGAAGGAAAAAAGAAGCCACCACCAGTGAACGAATGGTACGATATATTACCAATTAGTGGTGTATTAAAGCCAGGAGAAGTTGAAGCAGTCGAAGTTACATTCCACGCTCTTGAGAGAGACCCACCTAAGGCAAAAGCAAAGTGCGTTGTTGAAGGTGGTCCAGATACATATATAATCCAATTAGAGGGAAAAGCTGCGGAAATTGTAGGAGATGGAGCAAACAATTTGTCGGTTTCTAAAATTGATTTCGATTTTGTTCCATACAATGACGTAAGCAAGGAAAGCTTTTATATCATCAACGAGGGAAAGGTGCCATTTAAGTTTTCAATAAGCTTGGAAAAGGTCTCAAGGCCTGACATTTTCCATATCGAGCCACAATCAGATACTGTTCCAAAAGATGATAGAAAGAAGGTTGAAATAAGCCTTAGACCAGGAATACCAGATACAATTAAGGAATCTTTAGTGATATACATTGCTCATAAACCTCCTGTAGAGCTTCCTATATTTGCCAAAGGAACATTCCCATTCTTGCTCTTTGCCTGCCCGAGAAGAGACAAGGAAGAATACCAACGAAGGGTTGAAGAATTGGAGAAAGCACAAGAAGAGTTTTCCCCTTGCTTCCCGGAAAGAGAAGAAATTCAAAAAATCTTGAAATTAAAGCTTGATACTTCGCAACGATCCCAGATGTCTGCACTATTTAAGCCTGCAGTAACCGAATGGGAAGCTGAAATTGATCGCCGCGAGCTCTGCAACAGTTTACTAACAGTAAGTAAAATGCTATTATTTGATTAATTAATAGAAAATATATGCTGGTGCAGTAATTAAAGGAGCTACAGGAATGAGTTCTTCTGCCCAACAAGAGAAAAAGAAAAATATGGGAGTTATTGTTGCAACCTATATCTTCTCATTGAGTCACGTCGTAAGCGCTCCACAAAAAAGGTCTATTAAGTTTTACAATATTGGACATGTACCCACACCTATTTCAGCAAAATGCGATTTTAAGGATCAAGTCAAAGTAAATGTGTCAAAAACAAAGATGGGAAAGCTTGAGGAAAATACTCTTTTCTTTGAGTTGCTATCATTAAAAGGCAAGCTACAGAAAAGTGCGCAAAGTGGATTGCTTGAGATACCAGTAGATATTGAGGTACGTGGCTCAGCAAAGTACCGAGTAATATTCACTGCGAATATCACAACTCCTGAGTTGAACTTTAGCGATACTGATATCAATTTTGGCGATGTTCCTGTTGGCCAGTGCTTGATTAGAAGCGTGAGATTCATAAATCCGAAGGATGTAGAATGCGTGTGGCATTATTATAAAAAAAGCGATGTTGCTAATTCGGGAAAGGACAAGTTTGCAGATCCAATTTACGCCCTAAATGAAGATTCTGGAAAATTATTGCCAAGGCAAAAAGCTAATATGACAGTCACTTTTACTCCAAATGCAAAAAAAGATTTCCCACTAAAAATGCAATTCCAAGTAGATAATGCCCAAGGCAGAAGTAGCTTCATTAACTTGCTAGGAAAAGGAGTGGTTTATTCGCTGCTTATTAATCCTAAGGAGATCTCTTTGGGACCTCAATTGCCATATTATGATGATAAAGCCAAATATGAAATGGTGAAGCTAATAAATGATACGACTATGCCTATTGAAGTTTACTGTGTAGAATTTGATAAACAATTCCTTTCTGAAGAAAAAATGCTTATGTCATCTAAAAAGTTTAAATTGAAGAGAGAAGAAACAAGAGGCAAGGGCAACGAATGCTATTTCATGCTTCTTCCTGTAAGAGCTCCTGGAGAGGAATTTTGGAAAGAAATAAAAGATGAATATGAAGCTGTAAAAAGAGCAAAGCAAAGAGCTGCAAGGCTAACTGAAATAGAAGGATTACTTAAAGCTGAAGGTTTGGAGGAAGATAAAAAGGAGGCTCTTAATAAGGAAAAGGAAGAATTAGAGCAGGCAAAATTGAAAGATGAAGAACTTGAAAAGGCTCAAGAGGAAATCCAAAGAGTCAAAGAAAACATGAAAATAAACGTAATTATTTATGGATGGGAAAAATCAGGCAAAACTGCGCTTATTAAGCAAATGTCAGAAAAATCAAAAAGAGGTATTATCCAACTATGCGATGTACTAGAATGGAATGCTAAGAAGGGAAATGAAGTTGCGGAAAAAGCAAAAGAATATTTAGATAATAAGGCAAAAGAACTGGTTTCTGTCAAAGAAGCAAGGGAAAAGCAAGCCAAAAAACTTAAAAAGGGAGAGGAATTACCCAAATTGAATGAGCAGGAATACGGATACTTACCAAAGGAAATGTTGGTACAGCTAGTTGCAAATAGACTAAAAGATGATGATTGCGCATCAGGAGCAATATTTGACAATTTGAGATCCTCTTATTATGAAAACGAGGTTGCCGCTTTGGATATTATTCATGAAGCTTGCGGCGTTCAAAATATGAGAGTTGTTCTTTTCAAAATTCCATCTGAAAAGAAACCAGAGGAAAAAGAACCGGTTCATCATGGAGAGGAAAAGAAAGAGGAAGTGAAAGAGGAAGCAAAAGAAGAAAAGAAGGAGGAAAAGAAAGATGATGGAAAGAAGGATGCTAAAAAAGAGATAAAGAAAGAAGCTAAGAAGACAAGCAAAGTTGCTGAAGTCAAGAAGGAGCAAAAGAAAGCTGCCGCAGAAGGGCCTCCAGAGGAAGTGAAAAAGGAAGAAGAAAGTGCCGAAGCAAAGGTAGAAGAAAAGAAAGAAGGAGAGGCAGCAGCAATTTTAGTGGAAGAGCATCCAAAGATCCCAGCGAAAGTTTGGACTGAGGAGGAAAAACGACAATATTTGGATCTTTATGCAAAGATGGATCAAAAAATGGCAGAATTAATGCTTAAATCGCTCGCTTCTCAGCAGCCAGTAGAAGAGAAAAAAGAGGAAGCTAAGAAAATTGAAGAAGGAAAGGCAGAAGAAAAGAAAGAAGAAAAGAAAGAGGAAAAGAAAGAAGAAGAAAAGAAGCAAGATGCACCTCCTGCAATTAAGAAATACGGAGATCGATTGCCATTCACAGTGGAATACGATTCAGAAAAATTATTATCATTGGTTGAGGAGCACATTCCGAAGCCAGAGTATCCTGACCCAACTAAAGAGGAATTACCTGCTCCTGTTCTGAAGCAAATATTGATAAAGCCTAAGGAATCTCATCAAGTAAAACCGCCTATTCCTCAGTTCACATTACTGACAAAGAGGCCAAAGGAAATTGAAGCTAAGAAAGAGAGCGAGCCAGAAGGTGAGGAAGAAAAGAAAGAAGATCAAGAAGAAGGAGAAGCTAAACCTCCTAGCGAATTTGAAGACAAATCCAGATGGGTTATCCCAGCAAACAAATCACAAGAGATTTTTGTGAAGTTTTATTCTGAAAAAGTTGGTTCATTTGACCAGAGTCTTCACTTTGAAATTATGGGCTTTGACAGGCCTTATGAGTTGAGCCTTAAAGGAACCTGTGAATTTCCCAAAATGGGACCACCAGACTCTGTCTTCAGTCTGTACATGAAGGGAGGCAGGCATTCCGGGCAACAGAAAGCGCTACGATAAAGGGAAAAATATGTTTGATTTTGGACCTCTACTAATTGGAAAAGATTTTGAAAAAAGGCACACAGATAAGTGTAAAATTAATGCAGCTGAATTACATATTTCGAATGCAGGAAATTATGCTTTACATGTCGATTTCTTCTTACGCTCTCAATCTGAGGAATTCAAGTCAGATAATAAATCTCCTTTCTATTTCGAGCCCGCATCAATGGATATACCCGTGCGTAATGAAGAACCCTTCCACTTAAAAATGTGGGCACTCCCAGATAAGCCCATTGATTATAAGGACTGCTTGATTTGTGTGATAAAAGACAACCCGAAGCCAGTACTATTTTACTTGTCATGCATAGGCTCTGAGCCTACTGCAGAAGCAGACTCAGATTTATTAGAATTCGAGAAGCTACTCGTAGGCCAAAATGCAAGCAAAGTGCTTAAAATTAAGAATACAGGAAAAATCAAAATTAATTGGGAGTTAGCAGGAATTGATAAACTTCCAACTCAATTTAAGTTATCTCCCGCAGAAGGAAAAGGAATGCTGAAGCCAGGAGAAGCAACAGATATTCAAATAGAATTCACTGCAACTGAGCAAAAACAATATGAGCAAGAAATTACATTATTAGTAAATGACGAAGAGACAAATGATTTGAAACAACAGCCAAAGCCAATTAAAATTAAAGCTGAATCATATGTAATTTCAGTTGCTCCGCGGTTCCCCGTTGAAGGAAAGATGGAACTTGATTTCGGAGCTGTTCGAGTGGGAGAAGTTGCTGAAAGAAAGATGTATTTGAAAAACAATGGACTTTATGCAGTTAATTACCGATTTATTATGAAGAGTAAGGAATTCAGAGAGCGATTTACAATAAGCGAAATGAAAGGCTCTATGGAGGCAGAAGAGGAAAAAGAAATCACAATTAGATTCAAGAGCAAAACAGGATGGGAGAAGAGCTCCCAAAGTGATGCAGCCGGGATTTTAGTGCATGTTATGGAAGGGCAAGGAGAAACTGAGAGAGAATCAATTCCAATTAAAGTAACAGTGAAAGCAGTTTACAGCCAGTTCTCTATATCTCCTGTCAAAGGTATCAATTTCGGACCCTTGCAGTACGGCGAACAAAAGAGCCAAACGTTTGAAATAAAGAACGATGGTAAATTTGATTTCAATTTCAATATCTACGACTTTGCCGATGAAGCAGCAAAAACTGAAGCTAAAGCACAAAGGGAAAAAGAAATAGAGGAATTAGGAAAAGTAGAAGAAGTAGAGCCAGAAGCAAAAGGAAGAAAGCCTGAGAAAAAAGAAAAAAAAGAGGAAAAGAAAGCAGCAGCAAAGACAGGAGGAAAAGGAGGGAAAGATATTGATGCTGGCCTTAAAATCGGCCAATTCAGCATATCTCCGTCCTCTGGTGATATTGCCCCAGGTACATCAGCCCTTATCAAAGTTACATTCGATGCTGAAGCTGAGAAATTTTATGAGAAGATTTTAGCCATAGATATATCAAATAGAAACTACTCTGAATCTCCAGATGGATTGCAATACCAATTAGTGGGAGAGAGCTGCGTTCCAGGAATCAATATTGAAGATGTGCAATCAATATTTGAAGAACAAATGGTGATCAGCTCATTTGATCCAAGTGCGACAAATGTTCAGAGCGTGGTGTCGAAAAGTATTTTTGCTTTAGAAGAGAACGTGTTTTGGTTCGGAACTCTTATTCCCTCGAGGGATACCAAAGGGCAAGTTGAGAAATTCAAAATCTCCAATCCAAATAAGATTCCTTGTACTGTAAAATTCACTGTTAAGCCAAGAACTACAAGCAAGAGTGAAGGTTTTGCCTTTGCAGTATCTCCTGAAGCAATGAAAATTTTACCTCATGAGCATAACTACGTGAAAGTCTCGTTTACTCCTACGAACATCATGTCATATGGAGGAGTATTTGAAGCAATTGTTGAAAACGGAGATCCAAAATCAAAAGGAGGAAAATTGAGATTTGAGTTACGAGGAGAAGGTGTGCTTCCTACTGTAATCATGGAGAAGCCTACTACTTTGACTGAGGATGGAAAGACAATGCTAAAGTTTAAGAAGACACGCTTGGGAAATTCATCTAAAGATAGCATTGTATTGAAGAATGAAGGCAGCGTAGTTGCAACAGTACAATTTGAACCTTTCAAAAGCGAAATTTTCAATATGCTCTCCCCAACAACAGCTAGTATCGCTCCGAAATCTTACCAAAGCTTCGATATTAGCTTTGAGCCAAAAGAGATTAAAGAAGACTATTCGTATGAAGTAAACTTCTCTACTCTGCATAACCCATATGAGATGCAGAAAAGTACTATTGTTGGGAGAAGGCTTTATTGATAATGTCATCTTCCAAGGCCTACCCGACAGTGCTGAAGACGAATTAAAATTCGGTGATTGCATCATTGATAAATTAATAAAATTACCATTCCAAATGGTAAGCAAAACAGAGAAATTGATCAGATTTGAATGGATGAGCCATAAAAGCGAAATTAGATTCTATCCAAGAGTCGGATTCATTAAAGGACAATCATCAAAAAATATCATTGCTATGTTTAAATCAAAAGAGCCGATTAAGATGGACAACGAGGAAATTTGGTGCAGGATTAACGAAGTAACTGTTGCTAATATGCAATCTGCAGATTGGGATGAGACTTTAACAGAAACAAAAACATTGAGACCGTCAGAATTAAAAGTACTCCTTAAGCAAAGACAAGAAGAAGAACAAAAAAGGCAGGAAAATTATGAAAGCATTGCCTCGCAGCTATCGTCACAGAAAGCATCAGCAGCTGCTTCTGGAGCAGGGAAAAAGAAAGAAGAGAAAAAGAAGGAAGGAAAGAAAGCGGAAGCTAAGAAAGAGGCTAAGCAGGCTCCAGGAGGCAAGAAAGAGGATAAAAAGGGTGCTCCATCTGCTGATGAAGAGTTAAAGGTAGACGAGAAAGAAGCAGCAACAGAGGAAATCGAAGAGCCAGTGAAAGAGCCTGAAAATACTGTTGTAGAAAATACTCAAAAGGACTTAATGCTAAAGTGCACTGCAATTGCAGATTTGCCAAAGTACGAAACTTCTATTGAGCATATATTCTTTAAGTCCACATTGATGTATCAGACGACGTCATATAAATTTATGATAAAAAATACCAGCTTGATTTCTTATGAATACTTCTGTAAAATCACGAATTCAGATACTGGTGCAATTGATGCTGGACCATATTCAATAATTCCAAAGCAGGGTAGAATAGCTGCTGGATGCGATGAATCATTTATTTTAAAATTCACTCCATCTGATGCATTAGATACTTTCCCTAGACTTTTATTGGTTTCAATACCAAATTTGGATCCTAAGCAAAAGCCATTGGTGATTGAAGTTGACGGATCTTCTGATAGGCCTGTTTGCCACTTTGAATTGCCTCCAAGCAAATATAAAGAGAAGAAGGAAAAAGATATGGCTCCAATAGACAATAAGTATAGCATTGTTGAATTCGAGAGCTTGGGCACGAAGGTAAAGAATATTCGGCGATTCATGGTGGTGAATCCAACAAGTCAAGGTTATGAATTTGAGTGGAGCGAAGAAGAAGAAAAGGGAAAGCCTGTAGAAAAAGCTATGTTCAAGTGCTTAACACCAAAAGGAATTATTTTGAGCGGCAAAAAGTTTGAAATGGCTTTCGAGTAAGATATTAATTTAGCATAAATCTATAATGTAATAGGTATATTCCAGAAAGTATCGGTACTCACGAAACTTATTGGATTTTCAGAATCCCCTCTGAGAAAGTGACAAAATACTTTATGGTTGTAGGAACAGTTTTGGAGCCTTTGGTGCTCTTTGAAACTGCAAAAGTAGATTTTGGCAGTTTGCTTATTGGCGGAAAAAATCGAGAAATTGTGAAGTTAATCAATCAAGAGCACATTCCATTTACATTCAACTTTGACTATAAGACCGTTAAAGGATTGCCTGAAGATGGAGATTCATTAGTAGTATCACCTTTAACTGGAACAGTTGAGCCTTCATCAAGCTTACCTATTGAAATTATGTTCAGGCCAAAATTCGAGAAAGCATACAATTATAATTTGATTTGCAAGGTGAAGAGAAAAGGAAGGCCACTTAACATCAACGTGAAAGGAGTTGGATATTCTCTTAAGCATGAAGTATATATTGGAGATAACGAGAAAGTACCTGTGCATCCTAAAGATGATCTAACAATGGATTACGGCGAATTTTTCATAAATGAAAAGAAATCACGAACAGTTGTATTGAGCAATTTGGGTGAATTTAATTTCGACTTTGTATGGAAAAGACAGCCTAATAGATTTTTGAATATTGTACCAGAAAGCGGAAGTGTGAAGAAGAAATCGAAGGTTGTAATTGAGTTAATATACTTACCTACTGCCCCGCATAAGTTAAATAAATATAAATGCACACTCTCTGTAGTGTCTGGTCCTAATTACGATTTTATATTAAATGGCATTGCAAGGAAGCCAGGAGTTACATTCAATCCAACCGAAATTGCATTTGGAAAGTCTTTCGTTATGAGGCAACCGCTCTCCAGAACAAAAACTTTAGAGATAACTAATCATGACAATACTGCACTCTCAATTGATTTAATTTATGAAAAGAAACCATATTTGGATGTTCAATTAAATCCTGGACAAGTCCTATTACCTTCTTCAGATGGAACAGGAGAGCCACTAAAGATTCCAATTATTTTTACACCAAGAGATATAGAAAAGTACTCAGAAACAATAACATTTGACTTTAATGGAATATATCGCACAAGCGTCGTAGTCACTGGCGAAGGAGTTCCGATGGTGCTTGAGTTAACAAGGCCAGAAGATCAATTTTTGGACTTTGGAGTAGTCAAAGTGGACGGTGAAAGTGAAAAAGTAGCTACTCTAATAAATAAGAGTCAGAAACCTGCAATTTTCAGAATTAGTCCAGAGAATGAAGCTGAATTTAAGAAATGCTGTCTTTCTTTATCCAATGATTCAACTACGGAAATAACACTGAAGCCTAATGCTACTTTACCAATTGAGGTAAGATTTGCACCTACCGCAAGAATGCCTGCTTTCAAGCATGATATTATGCTACATATTAAGGATAATGAGACAAAACGATTAATCAGTGTGATGGGTGTTAGCCATGGAATTGAAGTCAAATTTATTGAGGATACTTTAGGTTTCGGTCCTGTTGTGAAAGGAAGCAGATTAACAAAGCAGCTGCAAATGGCTAATTTTGGAGATATCGATGCAAAATTCGCATGGGATACTAAGACGATCATGAAATACTTTACTATTGTCCCTGATCATGGGCACGTAGCCCCACACGAAGATTTGTATTTCGAGGTCACGTTCCACCCGGAGGAAGTCAAGGATGATATTAGATTTGAGAAAATCAAATGTGATATCCAAGGTAGCAAAGAACCACTATATGCGACATTCATTGGTAAGGGAGTGGATCAATCAGAAGAACACACTAAAGAGGTCAACTTTGAAACTGATGTCAGAATTGCAACAAAGCAAACTGTTGTTGTTGATAACCCTTCAGGTACTAACTGGACAATTAAGCCTACCATCAGCACTATAATCGACTCATGCAAGGATTACTTCAAAGGAAGTGCCACTCTTGAAATTCCTGCTAAAGGAAAAGCGAATTATGAAATCACCTATCATCCATTAACAATGACCAAGGAAAGCTTAGAGAATCCTGCAGATAGTGAATCCAAGAAAATAATTCATTACCATGAAGCTACTCTCTTCTTCCCACTTCCTGATGGAACAGCCATCTTATATAAACTTTTCGGGCAGGCAAAGCCTCCTCAATCGCTAGATACAATTAAGGACAAGGCAATGGCAAAAATCCCGAAGTTCATTTCCATACCTGTTGTTAATTGGCTTAAAGAAACCCAGAGATTTACTGTTACATTTGATAAGGGAGACGAGACAACAGGAGCAGCAACTTTTATCAGAGGAGCAAATACTTTCGATATTGGAAGTGGGTCAACCAAAGATTATAAGCTTAACTTCCTTGCATACAAAGAAGGAAATTGTGCTTTTACTGTTAAATTCTTGAATGAAAAGAGCAGTGAGTATGTGCTATATAGCGTTGAAATGGAAGTTGAAGCAAATGAGAGCATTGCAAGCTTGGAATTAGTGAGCGCAGTATTTGAAAGCACATCTAAAGTTATAACAATAGAAAATCCATTAACTACTCCTGTAACAATTGATGCCAGTCAAATAGAAATTGAAAGTGACTATGTTTATGTGATGCCTGAAACTTTAACAATTCAGCCACAGAGAGAATCCGCTCTTGAAATCTACTTCAGACCATTAGTAGTTGGAGCATCTGAATCAACTTTGACAATAACGAATCCAGATCTTGGCACATATATATATAAATTATCTTTGAAAGGACTTAAACCCTCTTCCCAGCGCTCTATGCATTTCAAGACATCTCTTGGCGCTGAGCTAGTACAGACTTTCAGATTTATCCACTACGGAAAGCAGGCATCAAATTATAGCGTAAAAATTGAACGAATTTCTGCGACTGGAGTGCAAGGAGGAGCAGCTCCTGATTTCAAGATTGGTGCAGCGACAATTAATGCTCCAGCAGCAGAAGGCCGCAACGGTACTGACTTGACTGTGAATGTAACCTTTGAGCCAAATAA
>CAXXJL010000005.1:0-2419 GCA_963667395.2 Bacteroidaceae bacterium | reverse complement strand
ACAACATTCTCTTGCTTATATTTATCTGAAAAGAGCTTAATAGATCAAATATTTATTAAAGATTTTCCATAAAACTTCCTATATTTAAACATAATCAAATACAATTGCCACGCAAACAAAATGCTGCCATTAAAAGCATCACCAACATCTAAGCCAGCATTGAAAAAGGTATGCCATAGACCGAAAACCATAATCTCAATTATTAGCTCCCAAGCAAACTTAAACAGGATCAGCTGAGTGGCAAAAATCTGTTTGATCAGTACAGGAAGCCACAAATTGTCAAGTTCTTAAACTCCATCGACTACTCTTCCAATCCTGACTCAATTGTACCGGTGGAGCAGCCACTATTTGAGCCAACTCCAGTTGTCATTCACTTTTCGGGATATGAGCCACTACAGATAAAAAGCCAAATTCTGAAATTAAGGTAAGGCAAAAGATGCGTTATTACTCAATCACGGGCATGATCTTGATTCATTTCATTTTATTTTTCAGATTCAAAGAGAGCCATAAAAAATCGATATAATCATAGGAACAAAGATAAAGTCTCAAGAAGAGTAAAGATCATTCCTCCTGATTCCAACCTATTTCAAGTAATTCCTTGCAAGAAGACCAAAGCATCAGTACCAAAGGCACCTCAAGATGTGGATAACATGAGCTGTATGGTTGCTCCTGGAATGGAAATTAGCTATACAGTTAAATTCAGCCCAGAAGCCAAGATTGACTATTCTTATGATCTTAACGTCCTAACTGAGCGTGAAATGTTCGTTGTACCTATTCGTGCCATAGGATGCAAGGCAGTAATAGACTTCCCTGATTCATTGGATTTCGGGAGAGTGCCTGTAAAATATGAGACTAAGAAGCCTGTTGTTATAAGCAATATTGGAGAGAAGGCAACTAAATGGCAACTCACATTGTCTGGCACCTGCTTCAGCTCCAGCAAATCTGAAGGAATTCTAGAAATCGGGCAAAGCGAGCAGCTCGTTTTTACTTTTTGCCCTCAGGAAGCTAGAATATACCAAGAGAAGGTAGGGCTCACATATGATGGCCTAGAAGCAGAAGTGGGCATTAAAGGAGAAAGCAGTGAGGCAGAAGTTTATTTGAGCCAGCAGGTACTAAAGATGAAAAAAACATACTTGCACTTGACATGCTATGAATTCCTGAAAATTGTCAACAACAGCAATGTTCCTGTTGATTTTTCTTGGAGAGCTCAGAATAGCGAGAAAGCTGAGAAGGAGAAAAATGAAGAGATGATACAGAATTTGGCTGGAGAGGAATCCAATAGAAAAGCTGTTCTCGAAGATGCTCAATTCGAGGAAAGCGAAGAGGAAAGTTTAGATAGCGATGATTCATATGATGAAGACGAACTGAATAAAAAGAGAGAACGAAAGAATAAAAAGTAAAGATAGTTGTTAAAACGGTTAGAAAAAACTGCCATTTTATTTAGGAACAAAGATGTAATAACCCGTGACTTTGCAAGCGCGAAGGCAGAGTTCCAGCAAGGGATAATCTATTTCCATGATGACACAAAGACCTTCCAGATTGATCCAATTTGCGGAAGGATTTGGCCAAAGAGCGACATGACCGTTTGTGTTAGCTTTACTCCTCAAAAGGCTGGAGATAATTTTGCCGAAGCATTTTGCAATGTCACATGCAAAGAGAAAAGACTGCACCTGCAATTATTTGGAACAGGACAGGGACCAGAGGCGCAATTAATACCCCCTAGCTGGAGCTTTAATGACGTGAGCGTGAACGAGCCTGCTAATGCAGTGATCCGGATTCTTAATAGAGGACAAATTCCATTTAAATGGGAGATAAAACCAAATAATACAGCATTTGGCCAATCATTTTCATTTGACAAAAGAGAGGGCCATTTAGATACTGTCTTTGGCGCCAACGAAGATACGATCAAGGTCACTTTTATGAGCAAAAAAGTGGGCGATTTCTCTGAAAGGTTTACTATAGAGCTTGGAAAAGATGTGCCACCTTTATATTTAACATTTGATGGCAAAGTCATCGCCCCTCCAATGAAATTTGATGAACAAGAGCTTGATTTCAGGCGCGTACCGCTTGAATTTGAAGAAGTTCGAAAAGTCATGCTACAAAACCTTTCAAATGTGCCAATAGAATTCGGAGTTCACATTCCAGATGATGGAGATAAAAAGGCATTCACAACAGAAAACGTACCTTCAATGATAAAGCCTCACGACAAAGTGGAAATCAAAGTCAAGTTCTGTCCCAAAAGCGAGGGCCAATTTAATGCATCACTGACTGTTACAGTACCAAGTGTTGCTCATGATTTTGCAACCCTAACTTTAAAAGGAGTATGTCAAAGGCCTACGCTTGAAATTAAGCCTACTGAAACGCTAGAGTTTACTGATCAAGTTGTATATCTGCGAAAGCCTGCTACTAAAGATATTAC
>CAXXJL010000004.1:0-13866 GCA_963667395.2 Bacteroidaceae bacterium | reverse complement strand
TCCTTTCCCATTTAAAGTTACTTTCCGAAGAATGGTTTTCTGTCTTCTCCTTCGACATCCAAAATAATTGCTGCACCCTGGATTGTCCATTTTTGTGGTGGATCCTTCGTCTTCAATTGAGCATTGAAAACGTACGTAGTTGTATGTCTCATTTTGGTCTTGTAAACAGGGCAAATATAGTAGTTCTTATCTTCTTTGCCTTCAGGTGGAACTGGAGCTGCTTTGCACAAAACAATAGATAATTCCATATATAATTTCTTTGGCTCACTATCGTCTAGCATTTTCGAGTTAGGATCTATTCTGCAACCTTCCAAATAGAATCCAAAGACATTGACACCTAATCCGGCCTTCTTGCTGCCTGCCTCTCCAGCGGCTTCAATGGTCTCTGGCATTTTTCCTGTAATTTCAGTTTGAATGTATAGCTTATTAAGCTCGACGTTGCTCTTTCTAGCCTCAGTCTGTTTAATAGCAGTTAAAAATGCTTGCGGGTTAAACAGATAGTTCAAGTATAAGATCTTTGGTGCATTAGCTGGGTTGTCCTTCCAATGATTCAATTGTTCGATTCTGTAAGATAAATTAAGTAGCCATGAAATAAGTCCTCGCACTGAATCGTATTTCTTCCAAGTTAGTGGAACTCTGTAATTGATCAGGTAATCTTGCAAGGTATCCAACTCCTCTGTCATTGTCGAAGTACCATTCATTGCACCTTCCAAGTCGTTCATAGATTTCATGATTATATCAATTAGCACATTCATTCTCTCGGATTCTTGGATGAAAACATTCTGGTATGGGCCTCTGTTCTCGTCGCTCTTTAAAAAGTCGCTTGATATCTTTCCGCTGTCCAATTTATAAGTATTTTCAATCATATCCTTTATATTTCTAACTTTCTCAAAGATTTCACTTCCTTCTTCTCCACCAGCTCTGGAATCCTTTGGCTGTAAATCGCTTAATGTGGAGAACAAATTATCTGCTTGATCTTCTCTGTAGTTCAGTTCAGCGTTAGGGTTCATTCCAAATGTAATTGGAGTTTCTGGGATAGAGTAGAAGAATTCAATATATTTGTCGAATGGTCTTATGCTTGGGCATCTGAAAGATGTAGTAGAATTCTTTGGTGGATATGGGATTAAATCGCCTTCTTCACTGAGAATCTCATTTCTCATGATGAAATCTAGATAGGCCTTACAGAGCTTTCTATCCCAATCATCTGTGATATGCCCTCCGTACATGATTTCACCAATAATGTATTTCATATCCTCCCATGGAATATTAGTTTGACTGATTTCAATATACATTTCCACAATCTTGGCACTATCTCTTAGATCCTGCAAATTGAATGGATATGTGCCGTTCCAACCAGTAGAGCCGAATCTCTTCCTCACCACCACCAATCCGTGGAAGAAGCACAAGGCAAACAAAACTGATTTATACTTTGGATTTTTCTCTTCGAAATCCTTGTTATTAAATAATGAAAATGCCATAAGTACGTTATCTTTCAATTCTTGTGGCGGCTCGCAAGTGAGCTTTATGCATCGCTCGAGCAATCCGATTGGAATCTTCGGAGAGGGCTCACCTGAAAGGAAGAGCCTAAATGCATCGTTACCACCTTCCGCAGCGTAGTGATCCATGATTCTTTCTAGCTTAGGCAACCAGTTGGGCATCAGGTGGCAATTTTCCAAGAACACCCAGATTCCTTCCTTATGACCTCTTGCCAATGACTGCTCTGCTTCTTCATCGACACCTTGACCCATTGAGAGGAGTTTTAATTCCTTAGGATGAATTTCTTTAAACAATGATTCCACTATTGCCTTTGGTGCACTTCCAGGAGAAATAATGAAGAAGAATGGAGTGTGAGCACTAGACATCTTATAACTCTTGGAAATAATTTCTGAAGTTGAACTTTCGGGCTTCAAGAATTTATCACCTTCAGGCAGAACGTCCTTAATGAGCAAGTTAAGTGCCATAGTGATTCTATCACGACGCATACATCTCAAAATCAGTAATTTATGGAATCTGCTTGCCTTCTTCCATTCGCTTGGCAAAGGAGTTACTTCTGGAGTTAAATCATTATACCACTCTTTGAATCTTCCTGAGTTCTTTTCTATTTCAGAAGCGAATTGCTCAAATCCTTCAATAACTGAGAGTGCATGACAGTATTGCCAATGCTTTAATTGCATCCACTCTGGTGGTTTATTAACATCGGTCTTTGGCTGGGCTTTAAGTAAGAACTCAACTTCCTTTGGCTTATAAGTTTCAGATACTACTCCCTTTTGCATCAATCTCAAAGTTATATTAGTAATGAAGATTTGTCTGTGGCTTTCGAACAGCCCTCGTCTCACCCACTGGAAGATTTTGAATCTCACTTTTGCTCTTAACGCGACGACTCGCTTTTCCAAATCATCAGGGGGCACTTTGCAATGCGTAATGGCATAATTGAAGAATTTATAGAATGAATCCAATGAATACTGATACATTCGATTGACGAAAGATAATTGCATTAAGAGGAAGAACAAAGTAGCTCCCTCTGCTGCGACTCTTCTGTAAATTTCTCGTTTCTTATTAATTTCTTCTTCGACTTTCTTGGCTTCTTCTTGCTGCTTCGCAACTTCCATTGCAGTACTTTTTGTTTTTTCTAATCCCTCGATTAGGTCTTTATTCTCCAAAATTGTCGTAGGGTCAGCCTCACTTAATCTTTGTAGCAATTCCTTTTCTAATTGTTGCAAAGTAACTTTACCATCATTTTGGGCCTTAACAGTTGCTTCTCTCCTAGTTTCAAGATCGCTGTTTTCCACGTTAACAACAGTTGCCAACATCTGATCCTCTAAGCCTTTCTCAGTAACGATGAAATTGATGATTGTGCATTGAGCAGTAATTTCAGGCCTATAGTGAGGATTAGACAATTTTGTTTGGATATAGAGCTTGAAGTTTTGGTCAACATCGATATCTTCTTCATCAAATTTAAAGACATCTCTCTTAGCAATTTTCACAAATCTTTTTCCTAGTAATGGATCCAATGATGGCTCAAATTCTTCGCCTGCATTTTCAATTAATAACGTGAGCCCTTCTCGCACACACTTTGCAACTATCTTATTCCAATTCCTGCTTGGAACCGAGATTTTCTGCAACTCGATCTTTTCATCCTCAGCCTTTTTGATTAACCACTCTATGCCTTGCTTCTGAGGATCTATTATCAATGGCCAACGAACTGCTGAAGTCAAGATAGCTGCATTTTCTGATGAAACGTCATCTGCTGGCAATTTCTGATTTCTCCATTTTGCTATATCACCTTCAGACGCAATAATATAGAGTGGAATTACACCCTCGCTAATTGGGATACTTCTGGAGTTAATATCTTCTAGCCAAGTCTTTTTCCATAATCTTTCTCTAAATTCATATGAAAATGCACCAATATAACTAATGAATGAGGAAGCAAGTAGGGTATCTCCAATGAGCATAACTAGCTTCTGTTTCAATTCTTCAACGTTGTTAGCCCATCTGACGTTTTCATCAGCCAATCCATTGGTAAGTCTCAGAGCCAGTTTCTGCTTCTCTTTCAAAGCATTTGCTTTTGCCTCTAATGCTTCCTTTGCAGCCTCGCATTCTGCCAATTTCTTCTTTAATTTATCGACTTTCTCCTCTGCCTCTTCCTTCTTCTTCTTAGATACTTCGACCACCTCAATGGCTTTCGCTAGCTCAGCCTCAGCCTCAGCCTTCTTATCCATCAAAGGTCTGATTTCCTTATATTTCTGGTTGTATGCAAGCATATTCACTGCCCAATCAGCGATATAAAATGCTGCTTTACAGCCAGTCTTGGCACCTGCGACGAATGCTTTTGGATCTTGATAGACAGACTGTACTTTGTCAATTCTGCCTTGTTCAATATTATTTCCATCATATCCTTTGACTCTGTCAGTGATATCCTTCCAGTTATTCAATCTGTTTTTAATGGTGTTCCAATCAGTTTTTTCTTTGGTGCCTATAATTGAGGTTAATTTTTTTTGTTGGGTAAAGCTATATAGTAAATACCATTGAGCAAAATTAGTAGTGCGACTCCTGCTTGAACGACAGATGCTGGAGGACTGCCTAGAGACTTCATTTCCTTGATTTCTGCTTCTCCTAAGTTTTGAGCTGCTGCCTTTGCCAATTCTAATAATGGCAAGGCGAGCGCAAGTTTTTCGTTTGCATCCTTTGAAGATGCATCTGCTTCTGCTTTCTTAACTTTTGCTACTTCTTCATCCTTTGCAGCTGCTTTTCTTTCTTCGTCAGCTAAGAGATTCTCTTTAGTAACAACATCAACCAAAGCAGTAGTTTCCTTTTGTTGCTTTTCGACTTCCACCATAGTCTTATCGAGTTCGATCTGGAGTTTTTCTACTTGCTCTTTTGTAGCTTGCATAGTGGATAGACCTCTCTCCAAATTATTGATTCTCTTCTTTGCTTCTTCCTGTTTTTTCTTCAATAAATCTTGGTATAAGTCAATTAAGCCCAAGAAAATTTTTGGAGTTGTGTAATTAATTCTTCTTTGTTCTTTTCTGAATCGTTCATTTTCTTTTTCAACTGATGAATGCACCTCTGCGATATGTGCTGCAATAGAATCTCTCAAAGCTTCAGCATTTTCTTCTGGCAATTCAATCTTCTTAAGGAAGTTTTTACCGACATCGATTAGTGCTTCCTTTGGCCAATCGTGGAACCAGTTCATTGTAGTGCAACTGATTAATCCTGGGAACTCTCGTGCTCTTAATTTGAATTTAACACCCTTAGGAGAGAAGCACAATATAATGTGAACATTCTTCTGAGCTTTTGATAAGAAATAATTTTCTATTTCGTTTTCTGCAAATCCAGCTCCTTTTGCTTCATTTTTCAGAGCAGCGCAAACTTGCAGCATTTCGTCCTTGTTAAACAAATCAGGGACATAGCCATTAGCCAAAATATCGTTAATGTAAACCAAAAATTCCTCTTTTGCAATTTGGGCATCAGTTAGTAGCATTACTTGAGGCGAACCTGGCTTTATTGTCGCTTGCCTATAGAATGTCTGCAAATCTCTCTTAAGTTCTGGCATATCATAACCAGAAGTTAATTGGATCATATTGACTTTATATTCAAGAATAAATGACGCAACTCTAGATAATGATTGTTTTCCTGAACCGCCAACACCGATTAGCAGTGCATGACCTGAATACTGA
Organism: Bacteroidaceae bacterium; assembly: GCA_963667395.2. GTDB lineage: Bacteria > Bacteroidota > Bacteroidia > Bacteroidales > Bacteroidaceae > Bacteroides. Next base: position 8,689 of record CAXXJL010000004.1, on the reverse strand, counting down.
TCGATAATTCTTGTTATCCGACAAATGTGCTCAAGTGCTTGATCGAACAGCACTAAATTCATAACTTCATTACCGCCAGAATTGTATCTATCCATAACTTCTGTGACGACATTTCTGAGACTGCCCATATCCTTTACTGGCATATAGCTTTTCTCCTGTCCGCCTAGCCATGAAATAAATGAAGTAAAGAGCATTGGAGGAGCCATAGCTTCATTCATATCAGACTCAAACCCTCTAGCAAAGGCTGTAATCCTGACTTTGAGTTCTTCAATATCTTTAGCATCTTGCATTCTATCCTGGTAAGATCTGAAGCTCTCGTGCATCCAGAATTTGACTAATTGTGCAGATGCATTCTTATATTGTGCAGATTTTAGATTTCTTAACGATTGAATAATCTTCATTAAATCTCTTAGGTTATATGTGTAGTGGAATTTTACGGCAGTAGGCTTGAACTTTGGATCGTTATAAATAGATAGGAATAACTCAGTAGATTGCTTCACCATCTTTGAGCATACTTTCTGAACTGAGGCATCGAATTTAGCCAAAAAGGTTTCACTAAGCTTTTGTGCAATAAGTTCCAAAGTGTCCTTCTCTGGGATTGTGCAGGCTAGTGTCATGAAGTGTCTCTGCAATCTTGAATCGACCTCGAATGAGCCTGCTTTGTGATTCATGCAACTGAGAATTAAAATACCCTCATATTTGAACTGATCCTCAACGTTGTTTCTGTCGTACCAGAACATGTGATCAATCAATTGTCTCAAAAGTGCAATTGGAGCCTGATACCCATACTTATCCTTTCTTGGCATGTTCAAGTCATCGATGAAGTAGAGCATGGTCATACCCATTGGCGGAGCATAGGTCTTTCCGTACTTTTTGTTCAGCCTTCCGTGCATAATTTTCTGAGTGTTAGCAGGGTCAGTGTAACTGTTGAAATTTAAAACGCAATTCAGATAAATTTCTTTTGGAGCATTTGCAATATATTCCTTCACTTGCGATGTCTTTGATGTGCCTGCCTGTCCTATGAACAATACTGCGCGTCTTTCCTTTACCATTGATTTCAAAATATATGATTGTCTTGTGGTATCAAGAGTTTGAACTTGAATGTTTTGGAATAATTCTTCTCCTACAGGCTCAACAAATGCTGGCACTTTAGGACCCCAATGGAGCCACTCAATTGTCTCTGGTTCAAAGTAATAATCAAAGCAAGATCCTACATCTGGGAATCTAGTCTTTGAAATGCTCTTTATAACCTGACTGAAAGATCTCCTGTCATCAGTGAGCGCACCACCAACACCCCACATTAATGCAAATACGAAAAAGCCTTCCAAAATAGCCTTGGCTTCTTCTTCTTTCGAGTTAGCTCGTAATTCAGCGAAGTAATTCTTTCCCTTCTTGTCCTTGTCCTTCTTTTCTTTAAAGTCAAAGTATAACTGTCTCAATAATGCGCACATGTTTTGAACATAAGCAACTGGAACCATTGGGACAACTGGAGTGTAGCTCTTAATTTCCTCCCACCTGCTCTCAGTTAAGAAGCTTCCGTAAGCAAAGTAAAAGATACCTCTTGATGCTTCATCCTCAGATTCCTGCAAGAATTTATCGAGCCAAGTATCCCAATATGGTTTGAAACCAATATCGGTCTCATTAATGAAGAGCACACCTCCTCTGGACACAGTAGCAGGAGTAGCAGTACGAAGATGCCCGACTTCAATCAATAGATTCATTTTTGTAGTAAGCTCAATACGATCTTGGTTCACCAATGTTAAGATTTTACTGTCATCCATAACAGAGTTCATTGATTCGATCCACTCAGGCTCAACATCACCATCAAGCACAATCCATTTATGAGCCATTGATTCCTTATACTTATCGATATTCTTTGACATTCGTCTCATAACAGAGGCGATCACACCGTCTTTCCAATCGCCTGACTTAGTATGTCCACCATAAAGCTCTTTTGCCTGGAACGCTTTTGGATTAATGATTTCGTACACAGTTTCTGCTCCAGTTTCAGTAAATGCTGCTCCTAGCATTTTCCACACTTCAGTTTTTCCTGAGCCAGCTGGTCCAATGATGAAGCAGCAATGTCGCACTTCCAAGATTTCTGCCAACTGAATAACTTTTGTTACAAAGCCTTCTTCATCCTGCAGTTTTGCATTTTTGGATACCTTTTTGGTAGCTGCTTCCAATTTTTGATCTTTCTTTGCTTCAGCTCTGCAGTTAGGGAATAAGTCTTCGATAACTCTGCTAATGATTGGCCAATCAGATGTAATAATCTTTGGCTTGTTGAAGTCTCTCAATGATCTCATCAATAAAGTATCTTCATCAAGCTCAGGCTCACCTCTCTTCAAGTTTCCTGACATTCTGAGCACTGCCTTAATTGCTCTCATACCCCAATCGTAGTGTACTTGCTTAGATAGCAAATCTCTGCATAATTCGTACAATTGAGTAAACTTCTTGCTCAAAGCTTTGGCTTGAACGAATCCCTCAGACATAAGCATGTTTTCACAGATCAACACAAAATCTGGGACAACCATAGCGCAAGATCTGAACAAAGCTTTAAGATTATCAGGTAATTGCGTTCTTCCTGCGTAATCAGGGTTCATTGTAATGAAGATGCCCACTGAGCCTTTGATTTCAATCGACATACCTGGAACGAAATCAAACTTATTTTTTGATTTGTCAATTCTGAATTTCCTTACTGCCGTCTGGATGGTATCGACTTGTGTAGCAATAACAGATAACACTTCAACTGCGATTCTGTTGAACTCATCGAAGCATCCCCAGCAGCCACTTTGAGATAATCCAAGGAACACCAATTGCATTGAGTCTTTTGACATTTCCTCTGAGCAATTATAAACTTGCACCATGAGCCCGAGTGCTCGACCTAAATCTTTCACAGTTTCAGTTTTTCCTGTTCCTGCTGGCCCTGCAGGTGCAGCACTCATATCCAATTTTAGAGCTTGAGTCAAAGTAATGTAGCAACGATCAGTCAGAGGAGTGATAACCAAACGGCCGACGTTTCCGACATACTCGTATCCGTACTTTGTTTCCCAGCCAGCAATTGTAATTGAGCAATCTTGATCTTTCCAGAAAAATTTTAATTGTGATTGCCATGCAAAGCTATTTTCATCATTAACTTTTGCTAAGATGAGCTTTTCAATAATGTCTCGGCCATGCACATCGCTGGTAATGACGATTCTGATTTTGTTTCTGTATTCCTTAGAAAGCTTCAAGTCCATGACTTTGTTAATTAACTTTGTAATTCGTTGTTTTTGTAACTCCCATGTTGCCTTTAGCTCTCCATCGCTGCTGCTCTCTTGATAATTCAATATAGCATTTCTAACTTCCTCGGTCCATGTAATTTGCGAACCGAGCAATACAATCTGTGATGGGTATTGTCTAATCCATTCTTCTCTTGTATGATCTGGGGAAGTATCCCAAAAGTCAGCATCCTTCTTTGCATCTTTCAAAATTGTTTTCATTGTTATTATAATGTGCTCCTCAAGTTTCTTAAGCCAAATTTCGACTGCTCCCTTGCACTCAAACAATTCGTGGAATTGCACGATTTCTGGCTCGTGCCTACTCTCCATTGCATTGCAACACTTTGGTGCGGCTGGATCGGCATTTTCAGCTTGCTTCACGAAGAGTAAGGTTTTTATTCCCTCGAAGCAGCTGCTGATGTGAGTCGTAACAGAAGTTGGATCTGTAGCATGTGCCAATATATCTGTAATTTGTTCTGGGGACAAGAAATAGAATCTAGTGAAGATTCTTCGCTTGCTTTCGATGTAGTCTTTTAGAGATTTGTTGCAGTCTTCCATTTCTTTAAACATTTGCTGCAAATTTTCTTCTCTTGATGCAATCATACAGGCTTGAACTACTTTTGGATTGTCCTGTGTTTCCTTCATAATTTTCTTAAACTGATCACTGTTTTGTTCGAAGTTCTTAGTTGGCTCTGGCAAAGGTCCTCTAATATCTTCTTTTGTGAAGATTGGTTCTAAGTTCTCCCATTTTCTCTGCACTTTGATCCAGATATCAATAACTGCATTCATTGTTTTATTCTTTTCTTGCAATTTGAGTACTCTGTCTTTAAAGAAGGTAACATATTTTGGTTGTGCGAGCATGTTCATGAGTACCTGAGCATCATCATCAATTCTGGTCATGATATCATCCAGTTTAGCGAGCTATAATATATATTTACTTAGTAAAAATAAATTATATTATTATCTTTTTTTTCTTACCAAAGGGATGTCAGTTCCTTTCTTAACTTCCAGCTTAAACTCAGCTTTTTCCCAGAAATCTTCTATTGCTGTAAGTCTCTTTTCGAAGTTTGCCTCTTTGTTTGCCAAAGAATGCAGGTCAGAGACATCGTCTACAAATTCATAGAGCTTGAGCTTTATTAAATCTTCAAGACAGAAACTGGGTGATGTGTATGGAATTTCCTGCTTGATAACAGTTTTCAATTGTTTCCAGTGCCTATCCTTGATGCAATCACTATGCAATAAGTCAGCCTGATCTAAGACAGTTTTCATTTGATTAATTCTATCATCCAATTTCCTAAATGCAGCCCAATTCTTAATTCCTTTGTTCTTTGGAGCTGTCTTGCTAGTAATTTTGTTCTTAATCATGCCCAGTTCCATTAGCATTTCATCCGTCTTTTTCATATCTTTCCATGGCATTGCTCTCCACTCTTGGAATTGTCCGTCAACGTATGCAATAATATCCCACATATATTTTAATTGCTTCAACTCTTTTTTATTTTCCTTGAGCTTTTTAAAATCGCTCTTGTTGAGTTCATATAATGATTCTTTATTATTTAGCTGCTTTGCTTTATCTTCAAAGACTCCGACTTTCTCATAGTAGAGTTCAATTAATTTATAGGCATTCTCCACGGGATCTGTTGCCGTTTTGTCTTCAGTGTATGGCAATTTAGATTTAAATTCATTCAAAAATTCGTCGACTTCCTTGCCGAAGACTAAAGCCTCAGCCTTAATATTTTCTTTTTCTTTTGTTTGAAGTGGGTTAATTTTTTCTCTAGCTTCACTACTCTTTGTATTGATATCATTGAGCCTGCTCTTTGTTGTATCAATGTTTTCTAGTACTTCATCTTCAATAGCAATTCCGTGCTTTTTCAAAGTTTGAACTGATTCTCTCAAAGTATCAATCATAGTTTGTTTGTCAGTTTGGTTTGGCTTTCCTGCAGCTTCATAAACTTCTCTCATATCTCTCAATAATTTCATGACCTTATTTAATTTTGCCTTTTGTTCTTCAGTTTCAGTTTTATCAGGAATTTGTGTAATTCCTTCATCCACAGTTTGAATGAATTCGATCAAGTTTTGTAATTTTGAAGTCAAATCTCCTCTTAAATACTCAGAGTATTTCTTGATCCATTCAGATATTCTTGAGCTCAAGTCGCTCTTTAATTTATCAGTCTTGATTCTTAACCAATGGATATCAAAGAAGGGTTCGATTGTGCCTATTTTTGATGAGACAGCATTTAGTCTAGCAATTTCAGAGTCAAATAAACTTAGTGGAGGAAGTTTTGCAGCAACACCCTTGAAAATTGTTCTGTCCAAAATCTTTTGCTTTTCTTCGTTTTCTTCGTTTTCATCTTCATTATCTGATTTCTTTTCCACGGCACTTAGCAAGAATTTTTCGAATGCAGTGTCTAAGCTTTCCTCCCACAAAAACTTATATCCCACATATTCTTTTGCATAATCAGAAACTGCAGATTCAATATTGTACATATTATTTGAAATGCAGGTTACTAATGCATTAATTTCGAAGTCATCTCTCACCTCTTTCAAGAAATCACCAGTCTTCTTTCCATCAAGCCTTATAAAGAAAGTGGCAAGTTGCATGAAATCATTAATAAAGCTGTTTATGATATCTCTAACAGATTTGGTTCTTTCTCTTGATTCAACTAGTGGTGGTTCAAAGACTAATGCTTTTTCGCCGGAGTCTAGCAATAAGTCAATTTCAAATAATGGCTCAGCCTTCTGTCCTTGAGAAGTGAGTCCTTTCAAAAATTCCAAACTTCGCTTAACAGCTTCTACAATCTCATCGACAACAGTGCAGTTAATATAGCTTTCATATGCCATCCACTCTTCGCTAGTTTTTACTGCCTTCAGATTGTCACCGAGAACACTAGTAGTTGTGCTGACTTCCTTTGCAGTATCCTTAATCTTTACGCTGAGATCTGCTAAGAATGCCTTGTGCTGCAAGTTATACTCGTCAGGTGGCTGTGGCTTGCTCTTCTTCTCCATCATGGGCTTATATAGTCTTGTCATGGCAGCATCAATCTTGCTTTCTGCCTGCTTCATCTGTAGCACTAGCTTGTTCACCTCAGAAACTTCGTGCTTGCTAACTTGAATGAATAGATCTAACTTGTCAGTAACCCATTGGTATTTAGAAAAGCCTTCAGACAATTGTTCATCCATTCTGTGGATTCTCTCTGCCAGGAGTGGGAATTGTACGTGATTTAGTGATTTCAAAATATCGTTATACATAGTGACAATTGCATCCAACTGGCAGGTTTGCTGCCTGAATAGACTTGCATTGGTAAATACCTTCTTTGCCTTCTCTGGGACATCTTTATCTAATAAGATCAAATATTTCACTTCCTGCAGCAACTCAATCAATGCGGGATCGAAGTTAACGCAAATTGTCTTCCCATCCGGATTCTTTTTCAGCACAGGCAATAAGAGCTTAGTGGTTGAATTTTCGTCAACAGTTCCTTCCCATGCCTTTATTTTGGATTCCTCGAACTCCTTTAGTCCCTTCATAATTGAAGTATATAATTTTAGCACATCCTTGTATTCCTCTCTCTCTTGGATAGTCTGGTTCACTGTCTTTAGCTTTTCCATTGGTTCCCTGATTCTCTCTTCGAGACCTCTTGACCAATTCAGTGCTCCAGCAACTGGTGGCATATTGGCCGGAAGTGGACTATTTGGGTCATTCTTTTCAATTAGTGTCTTTCCTTCCAAGAACAAAGCTTGCACTTTCACCAAATCGATCTTAAACATATCTAATAAGGTGATATATTTCTTTTCTAGTTCGTCATAGATGATCTGCCTGCTTAAAAGGCCTTCAAAACTTTCCAGTAACTTAAGCTTTCCAATAATAGTATCAAGATCCTCGAAGCTTTGGTTCAAGATTGCTCCTATTCTTCTTTCCAGCTCCTTAATCCTGTTTCTGAATTTAAGGAAGTCTTCATCAAAGTCCTTTGATTGAATATCCAAGACATCATTTTGCTTCTTAAATTCTACTATTATTTGCTCGAATTCAATAGAAATTTGAGCAATACTCGCTGTCAAAGCTTTTCCTTTTGTACCTCCAAGCCCAATAGTGCCCAACTTCTTAAACTGAGTAATGGTTGAGGCTAATTGCATCAAGTCCTGGCATCGGTCCATGAACGTGTCAAGCTTGAAGAAGACAGCGTTCGTAGTTACGGTCCAAGCCGATTTAGCCTTAGACTTGTAGTCATAGTAAGCTGTCTTGAACTTTGCGCAGACTTCGTACATTGTCAGCAAGCGATCATATCCAGCTTGATTCTCATCTCCACTGATCTGTTCTAAGATAGTGGTACCGTCAACGAACTTTTTGGCTCTGAAAATTATTGCGTTGCAAATTTCTCTAATAAGGACCACTAGTCTTGGTGTAGTGTTATAGTATGGGCTGTTAGTCCATATCAATAGTATCATGTGCATGATTGGAGGGAAGATTTCTGGAAGGTCTTTGAATTCCTTGTCATCACTCACCAGAATCTCAAAAAGCTCAGAAATTGTATTCAAAAATATATAATTGCTGCTTGCTTCCTGAGCAGCCTTCGTAACTTCCTTCTTAAGTTCGTTAAAGTTCTTTGAATAGGCACTCTTTACCTGCTCCAGAACTTTCAAATCCTTTAGCACTCGATCTGATTGAATCTGCTCAATAATAGAGTTCAAGTTCTCCATTCGATTCCTCCAGAAATCAAGTTCTCTGAGTGGGCTGGGATCTGCGAACTGCTTAAGCACACTCTCAGGATCCTGACTAAGCACGCTCTTTATCTGCTTCTGCCATGTGATGATAGCCGTTTCGAGGATATGGGCTCTCTCTTTCATAGTGATATTCCTGTTATTTTCATCCTGAACAGGCAAAGGCAGCATTGTTCGACCCTTCGTTTGGCCGAGCACCAAATATAACTGTGAGAGAAAGCCGTTAAGCTTTTCCATTAGATCTTTTGTAACCAATTCGCTCCATCCAGCCTGATTTTCCTGGTTAGCAAGAATAGGGAAGTAGCCCTCCTAAAATTGAAATTTCTTGCCGCACAAATCCTATGGACAATATTAATTACCTGCGCAATTGATGAGAGACACTCAAGGGGATATTTGAATATCTCAATGAACGCCAATTCTCGCTGCGCATTCTCTTCAGTAATGTTTATATCTCTGTGCACCTTGATGATGACTAATCCCTTCTTGCCAATTTTATTTGGTTCTGGTATCCCTGCTTCGATTGCTATGCTTTCACCCATTGATACCACGGTAATGAATTGAATATCTGGTTTCTCGAAAAACGGTTTTGTGTGTTTCCTATAAACGGTCATAAATATTATCATACCTTCCATCTTCTATGCCTTTCTTCACTTTTTCAATAGGCTTGCCGAAGAAAGCGTGACATTTTTCAACAATAACATCTTCTGGAGATAATT
>CAXXJL010000003.1:0-17193 GCA_963667395.2 Bacteroidaceae bacterium | reverse complement strand
AGAGCCACTTATACAGGGCTTGATCATTAGCATCTAGTGCATCAATAGAGATTCTCCAAGCACAAGCTCCAGCACAGGCGCATGCAAATGCAAATCCGAAGAGCCAGAGAGCCATGTTCTTGATTTCCAGATTATGCTTTTCTTCGACTGTATTCTCGTTGGTAGGACACTTTTCAATCAAGAAGAAGTTCCAGAAAAGTTTCATTCCAGCCATAGCGATTATTGCGACAAACGCAGCCAAAAACATACTACGGAGAAATCCAGTCCAATCTTTGTGAATTTGTACGGAGTCGGTCTTGTCAAAAAATAGCCTAGTGATGAACAGCTCTCCAATTAGCACTAGGCAGATAGTCATAAGCCGAACGTAGCGAGGGTTTAAAATACCAGCGTTGTAGTATATGGACAGCCAAGAGTGCTCTGATTTGATAAGTCCACACCACGTTCCTTTCATATCGTTCTCTTGCTTGTCCAGATAAAGAGCTGATACAATTCTCATATGTGGGCAGGAGTACATTTGGTTAACGAGCTCGTTACTGCATTCAACAGGTTTCTTATCTTCGCTCTTTTTGGCGCTGCGATCATCTTCCCCCTTTTTATTTTCTTCTTTCTGGGGTACCTCATTAGCCAACTTTTCTTTTGCGTATTTATCATAGATAAGCTTAACTTCCTTCTCCTCATTGTCTTCTAGAACTGTGTTCTTCATTCTAGGTACAATCAATATGCGAGGAGATTCTTCCCACTCAGAAGGATTTTGAGGGCTGCTCTCTGCATGCAATGGAGGTAGTGAAGGCAAAACGTCATCGGCTCTTCTTGGGAAGGAAACCAAAGTACCTTGTGGTTGCTGAGGCCTGGGCTTTTCGGCCATATCTGAGTATCGCTTTCTCTTAAGCTCAATTAAGTACATTGCTATTCTTTGCAGGAGGGTTCGCCTGCTTTCGCTCTTGCATCCAGGCTTCTCGAAGTAGTCGGCCAAAGAGTCTCTTAAAATTTCTGTTTTTTGGCTTAGTTCCCATACTACCAACATTATACTTCCTACAATTGCCACTAGGATGAAGGCTGAGCAAAGCATTATGGGGATGTAATTCAACCATTCCTTGTCAATATAAGGATCTTCAATAGGATCTTGATAATTTCCCTTTATGATAATCTCGTTAATGTTGTAAATTGTATCTACAGTTAGTGAGATAGCCTGACGCTGGACGATGCTGGAGTTGAAAGTTGTCAAGTAGCTGCATTTCACTAATGGCTTCTTCAGGTCATTTTTATATAGCATTTCTTCTGTGCTGTTAGATCCATTCACAGTAAGGTTATTGTCAACGTAGCAACCTTCATTGGTCCAAGAATCGCTAGCAACTTGGTAATAAAGTGGGATTATTGGCGAATATTTTGATAGTGGAGATTGAATTTGAATCTCTGTCGAAATCTCCTGTCCTGGGAGAAGTGTTTCCAATGTGATATTTACAGGACTCAGGGATTGTCGAGAAAGCATATCATAAGTAGCAATGTGGAAAGACAACTGGATCAATTTGCTGCTCATGGTAACTTTATCAATCTTGGAATCCAGCTTGTTAGTGTTTTTCAAATCTTTGTATATATTAAATACAGTTGTATTCTTGATTCTTCCATCTGCTAGTGAATTACTTCTTAGTGAAGCCAAATGAATATTCGTATTGTTCTTTATTACAGGGTATGGATTAAAAGAATATGAAGTCAATACTATGCACAAAGTACACGATGTAGAAAGACATTTTGCCGTTTTGTTACTTAACACAAATGTTGGTCCTGAACTGAGCTTAAAGGTTTGATTTGATATATCGCCATTAATGTTAAAATCGAGACTTGGGGAATATTGCACACATTTCATTTTAATTGAAATATGAGGATTTTCGTCCATATAAGTGTGTCCACCCGGAATGAGCCCAGCGAGTTTCAAATCGATCAAGTTATTAAGTAGCGATGATATATTCACAAAGTGCTGTCTCGTTAAGATGTTGGTACTATTCAAATTAACTATTCTATCAAGCGTTTGAATTGCTGTCTTAATTGCGGATGATCCACCACTAATTGTTATTATTGCCTTCGTGAACGTATTCATTTTGCCAATCATTATATTGACCATGTCTGTATTTATTACTGTTGGTCCTGCACGCAGAACTGATTGGAGGATTTGCATGGCGTGCATGAGGAAAGCTACTTTTTCGACGCTATCGAATGAGCTCATTATAATACTGAACATATCAGTATCATATTTTTTCATAATGCTAATTATTCTGGAAACAGTTTCGATATTCGAATAAATGCAATAGACAGCAAGTTGATGCAGCATAGTTAATGCTTGAGGGAGGCCTCTCTGGCTTAGATCTGATTCCAGCTCACTAAGGAAACTTTCCACTCTCTTTTGGGTTAACCCAGCTTCTTGTTCTTCAGCAATTCTGATTGTTTTATTGTACATTTCTTCTTTGTCTCCAATAGTTACCTTTAATGTTATCAGCACTTGATAATCGCAACTAGAATCTCCAGGGGCCATAATAGAAGTGATTGAGTTCAAATTTCTCATCTTCATAGAGAAAGGAATTAACGTTGAATTATCCCTGGCTATATTTGGGCAATCCTGCCTGAATAATTGAAACATTGCGTCGTCTTTATCTGATGTTGCAGTGGCATAAAACGAATATACGAACTGAGTTAGATATTCAGTTCCACTCAAAGGGGCAATATTGAATTCTCTAGTCACTGCATTTGGGGGAGTAGTAATGTCAACTGAAGAAAATACGGACTTCTTATTACCGTTGTAATCAATTTTAACTGAGTACATATATCTTGTCCTAGGCAGCATGTCATCCTTACTGATTCCCAAAATTGGTGGAAGTGATTGTGGCGATGCTAAAATGCGTGGAATTAGGTATTCAGGAATACTGGAGTCGTTTGTAGCTTGCAAAAGACGGCGTCCTGCAATATTAATTCCGTATTCAGTTTTTAATATTTTCGCGAAGTAACTGTTCTTGATTGAATAATTTAAGCTCTTATTTACCTTGCTTTCAATTTCCAGCAATTCCCATTTATAACCCTTTACATCATTTTCTAAGTCGCTTCCCATAATTGCAGCTCCGATGTATACATCGCTTTTGCTAACGTTGCTTCCACCATACCCGTTTAATTGCTCAGCTATTGCACCACTTCTTGCTTGATTCAATGTTATGAATTCCGTAGTTGTTGAACAAGATCGTGTGTATCCTGCTGTCTTTACAGTAATAGCAAAAGAAATTATATAACGGGCAAAATCTTTCAAAGTGCTTTTATAGATAGTGACAGAAGAGCCCTTGCGTTCGCTATTGCTTCTGAAGATATCGCACGTGCAAGCAGTGTTAGACTGCAAAGAAGTGCATGAATCGCAAGACCACAGATACATGATTTCGTCTCCGTTAGATGCGTATATTGTACTTCCATTTCCTAAAAAGTTATTATTCGAGTTTGGATTCAAAGCATATCCTGGGGATGTAATTTTGCACGATGGCGGCTGCTTTGTTAAGAAGACCGTAAATGAGTCATTCGTGGTCGAATTGTTTGAGTCAGTAACAAACACTGTTACTAGATAGTAAGTGTAGTACTTAAAACCATCAGCTTCAGAGAATGACACCATTTTAATGGAAGAGTAGCGTATATTTAAAGTATTTTCAATTGCCGTTTCTTCGGCTCCATGCGTATTTATTTGGCTTTTAGATGAGCCCGACTTTACTTCAAATTTCACAGTAATTTTACCCTGAGGAATACCAGAAGAAGATCCTTCACTTTGTCCAGAAGTCGTCCCCGAATTAATATTGAGCTCGATGTTATTTCTCTGATTTCCATATAGATTTTCAGTAATGGAGCTTAATGCGCTGACTCCAACTCCGACGGAATTAGTATTGGTTATTGATATAGTGGCTTCATTCGAAAAGACCGAAGTAATATATGTATTAATAGTATTTGTCACTACTTTAAGCTTGGAGTCTTTCAACAAATAATTGCTAGGGATAGAAATCATCCTATATTTATCGCTATATGTTTTATATTGCGCAAAGTATTCTTCTGCTGTCTGCTTTTCGTTATCTGTGTAATTGCCTGAAGTGTAGCTTATTATCCATAGATATTTCCATACATAAGGGCCATCCGGACCAGCGGTGAGGCTCATTACTAAAGGCATCGTTGGAGTAACTGAATTTGGAGCAGACAAATCTACATTATAAGTCACTTTAGGAATTTCAAGACTGAAAGTTGTCTCGCTCATTGGGTATTGAGCATAAGGATATGCTGAATAAATACTATCTCCTCTTAGAGTGATACTACTTAAATACGATTTACTTGGCGTATATGAGACTTTATAGGTTTTTGCTGATGTCCACATGCAAATTGGATCTAATTTGTTTGTTTAATTGATTAGCGAATGAAAAAAATTTCTTTTATTTGCTTTGGATAAAAAATAATTTAAATAAAAATATTACTTTGTCCTTCAAGATTCTTCATTGTAGTACTGGCAATAACAAGGGCACAATCTTCAATGCTGTAATAATTTATATCCATATTGAATGTAATAATAATATCAGTATAAGTCTCAACCGTTTGTTTTGCAGACAACGCAGTTGGCTTAATTGTCATTGCGGTAAAGTTTAAAACAGAAACGTATTCTCTGCATTGGAAGTCGCTCTGTCCATTCAATAGCCAAATATTGAAGCAGATCTTCGACATTTGATTCAGACATGGGACTGAGTTCAACTTAGGCTTTTCAGTAACATCCAAATAGTTGTTCCAGCAAGTACCTTTAAAATTGTCGCAACTACTTCGGTCATTTAATTGGCAAGGGCCGCAATAGAGATTATCAGAGTATGGAATCGCGTAAAGATTTGACTTGTTTGCTCTAAATCCGGTTGATTCTGATGCAGTGACAGTCACATTAAGGGTTATCCCTGGAGGAATAGCAGAATAAGGGAGAGTTAAATTTTGCTGAGTTAAAGTTAGAGAGGTAAGGCTTGAAGTAAAAGGCTTTGGAATGAAGTAGGAAGGAGCTATAAATGTTATCTCCCACTTGTATTTGCTATTGACCGCTTTATCCTATTAAAAAAAAGTTAAAAAACATTTTCTGTGTAAGCAATTAATCATGATAGAAGATTTTATCTTATATGTGTGAAATTTTAAAAAATTAATATTACTTCTGGTAATGAGCTAGCAGAGAAGCTTAATCCTTTGCATCTGTCTTTTGGATCTCCTGTCATTGTGAAATTCGCAGTATATGGTAATATTATACATGAAGTGATTAAATTATTTTGCTTTACAAAGACCAAGTTAATTACAACTTTACATCCATCGAGACAGTAATCGTTATCATTTAATTTCACACAGTCTGGATTGCATAAATTTCCACAGAGTGAATTGTTTTTAACTACGCAAAGATTGTAATTTGCATTAAATGCTGTATCTTTATTGCAAGAGCATTTAGTGAGATTTCCTACAGAAGCAGAAGTTATGCTAGGAATATTCGCACATTTAAGACAAGAATCAGGATTATTCTCAATAGTACATCCGCTGCTATCGCACAAAGGATGGCATCCAATTTTGATGATTTTCTTGCAAATATTTTCATCCAAAAAGTATCCTTCGTTGCACTCTTGACATTTGTACGTTCTATCGCTTTGCAATACTCCGGACATATTATCAATACATTTCTGACAATGCAAATTACTATCCTTCTTTGTGCATTTTCCATTGCACAATGCATGACAATCTTGCGTATAGCCACAGAGAGAACCGTCTAGAGATTTTGTTTTATCACTGCATGTGCATTTAACAGGAGAATATCCAGATAATTCATTGATATTATCACCTTGTAAACATTTGCTGCAAAGACTATTGCTTCCGGCTTCAGTGCATCCATCACATAAATCTCCGCAGCCTTTATAGATAATGTCCAGGCATTTCTTGGCTTCATCATTATAGGCTTTGTTGGCTAAGCACTTAGGGCAGGAATATTCTCCAGTAGGGTTAAGGCTACAATCTCCTCCTGGTATGGCATTAGCACAGTATCCATTATCACCTTTCTTAGTGCAACTATTAGAGCAGTATTGGTGGCATTCAGAACTAAAGACGCATAAGCCATTCTTTAATTCACTTCCTTTATCGCAGTAACATTTAGTTGGATTAAATGATTCATCTTTTGCAATATTAGTAACTACTGCGCAAGATACGCAAGCTTTCTCGTTATTTTCGGCAGTGCATCCGGAAGCTTGCAAGCATAGTGGATGACAATTGGTATTTATAATTTTCGCGCATCCATTCTCTGTTAATGCATAACCATTAGAGCACATTGTACAAGCAATGTCTCCTTTATCATTAGCCGGGCTACACTCAGTATTCGGCGGGGATTGGGCACAGAAATTGGCATCACCGACTTTTGTGCATTTTCCCTTGCATAAATTATGACATCCACTCTCGATCAAGCAGTATCCATTAGTGTATTTTCCAGTTTCGCAGCTGCAATTATTTGGATTTGCTCCTGATAACGTCTTCATTCCTGTTATATATTTACAATTTACACAGGAGTTCAAATCTGACGGGGCAGTGCATCCTTGATTTCCGCAATTTTCATGACATGTGTTATCAGTAATGATTAGCTTACACCCTGTTTGAGTGTTTGAATAGTATTTTTCGCATTCGTTGCAAGCATAGTCATTTGTTATTTTATTAAGAGTACAAACTGCATGATCAGGCTTTTTTGCACAATTATTTTCATTTTTTATTATTGTGCAGGCATTATCGCAAATTGGGGCGCAATCTTTTGTGATAAGACAAATTCCATTAGTGTTACTTCCTGTCTTGCAGAAGCATCTCAATGGAGAGTTATTTTCCTCTATACCTACCCCAGTATTTGATGAGCATCCTACGCAGGCATTATTATTTCCTTCTTCAGTACATCCAGCGTCTGAGCATAAGTCTCCACATTTTTTGTAAATGATTGGTACACATCCTTTAGAAAGTAACGTATAATTAATAGCGCACTTTTTACATGAGAAATCTTCTGTAATTTCACTGAAACTACACTCTGTTCCTTCTGGCTGCTGCGCGCAATAATTTTGAGTATTTTGTTGAGTACACTTTCCTGCGCAGAGACTGTGACAATTTTCAGTTATTAAACAATGGCCTTCTTTAAATTCTCCAATTCCGCAGTTGCATTTCACTAAGCCATTATTAGCCTCTTCTTTCAGATTAGTAAGCTTCTTGCATTTCAAACAATCATTATTCGATCCTTTTACAGTGCATCCATCAGATGAGCAGCGACCATCACAACCACTCTTAAAAATCTCAGTACATCCAGATAATGGAAGGTCGATATATCCATCTTTGCAACTGGTGCAAGAATAATCACCTGTTTCTAGGTTTTTGGTGCAGCTAGTGCCCTCTGGTTCTTGAGCACAGAAATTTTCGTCCTGCTTTTTTGTGCATGCTCCTTTGCATCTCGGGTGGCAATCGTTACTAATTAGACAGTATCCATTTGTAAAAGTGCCTTCTGCACATGAGCATTTTATGGGGAAATATATATCGGAATTGTTAGAGATTATTCCTGTTATTTTAGGGCAGCTCACGCATGCTTCATTGCTTGATTCAACAGTGCAACCAGAAGAGCAAATTTTATCACAATTTACAGTTAACTTCAAGGCGCATCCTTTTGTTGGCACGAATACATAATTATCATCACATTTAGAGCATGAGTAATCGCCTGTGGAAGCGCTTTTTTGGCAAATAGTACCAGGAGGGTTATAAGCGCAGTTGTTTTCATTATTAGTCTCTGTGCAAAATCCCTGGCATATTGAATGGCAATTATCTTTTAGCAAGCAATATGGATTGTCTTTATAAATAGTAAATTCTCCTTTTTTGCATGAGCACTTTTTTGGTCTATATTCGGCCTGAGCATCCATAGAGGTAATAGAATAGCAATCTATGCAAGCCGATTCACTATTTTTATCAGTGCATCCTTTGTTGCAAATAGGTTTGCACGATTCGCTTGGATAAATAAGTGCGCATCCATCGGAGAGCAGGATATAATTATTTTTGCAATCAGTGCATATATAATCATTTGACGCAGCATTGAGTTTACAATTTGTTCCTTCTGGTTCTTGAGCGCAAAAATTCTGGTCATTTTCTTTTGTGCATTTTCCCTTGCAGAGAGGATGGCACTTCGGATTGTTCTTCAATACACAGCGTCCATTTTCGTATTCTCCTTTTTCGCAATAGCACTTATAAGGACTAAATCCTGCTTCTTTTTTCATATTGGTAATGCTCTTGCAATCTATGCAAGCGTCATTCGTTGAAGCAGTGCATCCAGAATCAGGCAAGCAAGTATCATTGCAGGATCCTTTAAGGATCTCAACACATCCTTTGCTAGGTAGTTCAATATGAGTTGCCAAGCAACCTTTGCAATTATAGTCGTTCGTTGTAGCATCTTTTACGCAGTCTGTTCCGTCTGGTTTTTTGGCACAATGAACAGGATCATTAGCTAGAGTGCATTCTCCACCACACAAATTATGACAACCCGAAGTAATAAGACAATATCCTTTAGTAAATGATATTCCATTAGGACAGCTGCATGCTTTAGGAGATCCTTGGAGAGTTTGTATTCCAGTAAAAGGCTGGCAATTTACACAAGCTTTATCAGAATTTTCTATTGTGCAACTTAAGCATTTGCCATCGCAATTATCAACTAAAATGGGTACACATCCAGTATCAATTTCAACGTATCCTTTATCGCAGCCCGTACAATGATAATCACCTGTAGTAATATCTTGTACGCAAACAGTCCCAGTTGGCGCTTTGGCGCAATGTGCCGCATCTTTTTCGACAGTACATTCACCGTTGCAAAACTTGTGGCAATTAGTTGTTATCAAACAATATTTTCCATTCCAATTGCCTGTTTGACAGCTACAATTCTTTGGAGCTCCTTCATCAGTAGCTATCATCCCGGTCACTGGCTTGCATCCAACGCATGCAGATGAAGCACTCGAAGTGCATCCTTCAGATGTGCACTTCGTTGAGCATTGATTTGAATCGTCGAGGAGTTTAGTGCATCCTTGAGGAAAGCTTAAGGAAGTCACGAGAACATAATTTTTTTCACATTCCTGGCAATTGAAGTCTTTTGTAGTTATATCCTGTGTACAGGTTGTTCCTTCTTTCTTTTGCGCACAGTATAATTTATTTTTTACTTTTGTACACTTACCACCACATAATGGGTCACAGTCTTTTTTTATCATACAATAGCCATCCTCATATTCTGTGCCTGCAGCGCAGCTACACTTTTTTAGATAGTTACCGTCGAATATTTTTACAGAGTGATTTTCCTCGTTCAAATTAGTTATAGGTTTACATTCAAAGCATGCTTCCTTGGATAATATTGAAGGGCAGCCCACATTTGAACACAAATTTAAGCAACTTGCAGAAAGGAGCTTTTCCACACACCCATAGCCTACTAAATCAACGTATCCTTCTTTGCATGAATCGCACTTATAATCTAGATAGGTAGGGTCCTGAGTACACTGAGTGCCTGGAGGCTCCCAAGCGCAGTAGCTAGAGTCAGAAACTTTTGTGCATTTCTTTTGGCACCTATCATGGCAGCCAACAGTAATTAGACAGTAGCCATTAGTGTAAGGGATGTCTTTACCACAAGTACATTTCATTGGGAAGCCATCAGTACTTGATATCATTCCTGTTCTTTTTGGACAGTCAACGCACGCAGTGTTATCTTGAATTTTTGTACATTTTTTATTTATATCACATTCATTAGCACAGTTTTCATCGAGAATTTGTGTGCATCCTGACGATTTAACCAGTACGTAGTTATTATCGCAATTTTTGCAGTTATAATCATTAGTATTAAGATTCTTTTCACAGATTGTATTTGGCGGATTTTGAGCACAGTATAGCGCAGAATTTTCTTTGGTACACTTATTTTGACAAATCGGATGGCATTTAGAAGATTCAGTTAGCATGCAATATCCATCTTTAAATGTTGTGCCATCTTCACAAGAGCATTTCTTTGGATCATAAAGATCTTCTGTTTTCATTCCTGTTACTCCTTTGCAGGCTACACAAGAGCTAGATGATGTGGCTGTGCATCCTGCATCTGAACACAATTCGCTGCATTGGAGATTTTTATCAATAAGCTTGCAACCAGTGGTAGTATTGGCGTATCCTGGATCGCATGTTGAGCATTCCCAGTTTCCATTATTTGGATTTTGGATACAATTTACTCCTTCTGCATGCTGTGCACATGCAGAATCTGAATTTGCTTTTGTACACTTCTTATTGCACAGCAAAGAACATAAATCGCCATTTTTAATCATGCAATAGAATTTGGTGGGATCATCAGATCTTATAGTGAATTCGCTTCCTAAGGCGCAATCGCATTTATTTGGATCATAACCACTAGTAGATTCGACTCCAGTGTTTTGAACGCAGCTAACACATGCTGTATTGTCGCTAATTCTTGTGCATCCTCCAGAGCAAGCAATGTGACAGCCAGTTGTTTTAATTTCTGCACAGCTAGTTCTTGTTAATATATAATTATTATCGCACGTTTTACATTCGTAATCTTTCGTTTTATCATTGATTTCACATATTGTTCCAGTTGGAATTATTGCACAGTTTTCTGCGCTGTTTGCCATTGTGCAGCTCCCCCCACATAATGGATGACATCCAGTTTTAAGGATACACTTCCCACTTGGCCCAGTTCCGTCTTTGCATATGCATTTTTTAGGGTTAAATCCATCTATTGTAGATATTTCATCGCCACTTCTACAAGAAACGCAAGATTCTGGATCATTTGTCGCGGTGCATC
This sequence comes from Bacteroidaceae bacterium, assembly GCA_963667395.2. GTDB lineage: Bacteria > Bacteroidota > Bacteroidia > Bacteroidales > Bacteroidaceae > Bacteroides. The sequence goes on along the minus strand of CAXXJL010000003.1, from coordinate 6,335 downwards.
CCGCTGTAGAATTGCAAAGAGAGCTGCAGGGAGTTACGGTTGAGGGTGAGCATCCAGTAAGTCTTAAGGCGAAATTAGTTGAACAAGTATTGCAAGTATAAGTATTATCTTCATTTTTAGTACACTCACTTCCCGTAGGTATCTCTGCACATTTATTTTTATCATTAATTGCAGTGCACTTTCCTGCACATAGCGGATGACAATTTTTAGTGATTATGCATTCTCCACTTTGTGCTACTCCATATTTGCATGAGCATTTATATGGATTATAGTCAGTCTCTGCTAGGATTTCGTCTCCTGCTCTGCAACTTATACATGACAAAGCATCATTTATTTTGGTACATCCATCGTTGGAGCATAAGGGGCTACAGCCAGAAGTGATTTTTTCTGCACACCCAGCTAATGTTAAAGCATAATTGCTATCGCAGCTAGAGCAGCTATAATCTCCCTTATCTGATGGACCAGTGCAAATTGTTCCATCTGGCTTTTTGGCGCAAAATAATTTATTATTTTTTTGAGTGCACTCTCCAGCGCATAATTTGTCACAGCCACTTTTTATCACGCACAATTTGTCATTGAAAGTGCCTCCGTTATTGCAGCTGCACTGGTATGGATCCATATTTGAAGTCGAAAGCATTCCAGTAATATCTAAACATTTCACGCAAGAAGCGTCATTTTGTGCAATAGTGCAGCCAAATTCAGCTTGGCATCCTGAAAAACAACCATCTTTGAAAATTAAGGCACATCCTGTCCTCGTCATAATATAGTTAGGTGCGCATCCTGTACAAATAAAATTTCCTTTAGAATCTTTTTCTTGGCATAAAGATCCTACAGGGGCTTGAGCGCAAGAACTGGAATTTTTTATTTCAGTGCACTTATTTTTACATAATAAATGGCATTGATTACTGTTTATCACGCACAATTTAGTATTTGTATCGAATGTTGATCCAGCTTGACAAGAGCAATACTTTGGATCATAGTCAGTCTTTGTATCAATTCCAGTAATATCAATGCACTCAACACATGCATATGGATCATTTTCTGCTGTGCAACCTTTTGCTGAGCACAGCGGTGAACAAGCCAGTGAGAAATCTATTTTTTTGCATCCTTTTCTTGTCATTACATAATCTGGAGATGAACATCCTGAGCAGCTATAATCTCCTTTGCTATCAGGTTGACTGCAGACTGTCCCTGGAGGAATAAAAGCGCAATTTTTATCTGAATTTTTTACTGTACATTTTTTTTGACAAATTGGATGACACAAGTCCCCATTTGTTAATATGCAGTGGCCATCGCTATATACTGTTCCGCTATCACAAGAACATGTCAACGGAGCCTCAGTCTGAGCGGCAGAAACCATATTTGTAATATTTTTACAGACTACACATTGTGTATTCGAATTTTTTGCCAAGCAGCCGTTCTCTACGAGGCACTCGCCGGAACAATCTTCCTTGTAAACATATTTACATCCAGTCTTTAGCTTTATATATTCTGACATGCAATTTGTGCAGCTATATTCTCCATATTCATTAGCTTCATTACAAACTGTTCCTGTGGGCTTTTGAGTGCAACTATTTGCTGAGCCAGCAGTTGTGCACTTTCCCGCACAAAGAGGGTCGCATCCTGATTTAGCAAGGCAATAATCTCCATCGAAATCAAATCCATCTTGGCATGTGCATTTATATGGTTCTCCAGTAGGATCAGATTTTAAATTGGTTCTTTTTTTGCAGCTGACGCAAGCATTATTATTGCTAATGATAGTGCATTTATTATCTGCACATTCTGCAGCACATGATGGAGAATTTTTAATTTCTAAGCATCCCTTAGCCTGAACGTAAGTATGTGTTGCTTTGCATGTTTTGCATACTTTGTCGCCAATATTTGTACCATCTGTACATTCAGCACCTTCTGGCTCGCCAACACAATTTTCTTTGCTATTGATAGCTGTACATTTATTTTTGCATATAGGATCGCAGCCTTCTTTAATGAGGCAAGTTTTTGTTGAATCGTCCCAAGTTCCTCCATTTGAACAAGCGCACTCAACATATCCCACTTTTTTTGTTGCCTGAAGCCCAGTTATACTTTTGCAGTTTGTACATTTTAATGAAGATCCTTGTTCAATGCATCCATCGCTACATTGATTAGCACATCCATCATCGTAATGAAGCACACATCCTTTTTCAGTAAGTACGTAATTGGTTTCGCATTCAGTACAAGACCAATCATTTGTAGGATTTTTAGTACATTTAGTTCCTTGAATAACCTGTGCACAAAAATTGCTATCACTTTTTTTCGTGCATAATCCTCCACATAAGCTGTGACAAGAACTACTCTGAATAGCGCATAAGCCCGTTGTTTTATTGATTGTTCCTTCGTTAGTACACTCGCATTTCATCGAGTCATAGCCTTGCTTTTCATCCATTCCATTTCCAGATTTGCATTTAACACAAGCTTCTTTTGAACCTGCTAGTGTACATCCTCCTGAGCACTCGTCAGCACATCCATCATTAGTTATGAGTTTGCAGCCGGTTCTAGTTAGAGCATAATTACTTAAGCATTTCGAACAAGAGTAATCTCCGGTTATTGCGTCATTGGTACAGTCGGCTCCTTCAGGTTTTTTGGCGCAATTTGTTGTACTTTTTTGCTTTGTGCATTTGCCTTCACAAATTGGATCGCAATCGGTTTCTATTAAGCAATATCCTTCTTTAAAGGTTCCACCATTAGTACATTTGCATTCATAAGGATCTTTGTCATTAATTTTTCCCATTCCGGTTATAGGTAGACAATCTATGCAGGCTTCGGAGTTGCTAGCTTTAGTGCAACCAGCACTTTTCAGGCAAACATCTGCGCATGTCAAAGAAGGATCAATATAAGCACACTTAATTCGAGTAAGAGCATAATTCGCTAAGCATTTAGTACAAATATAATCCATTGTGCTGGGCTCAAGATTACAATCTGTTCCATCAGCTATCTGGGCACATTTTTTGGAATTCTTTTTTTCAGTACATTTTCCATCACAAAGTCTATCGCAGTCAGTGCTTGAGATCACGCAGCGACCTCCCAAGAAATCTCCTCCGTTGTTGCAAATACATTTCAAAGGATCATATCCTCCAATTGAAGTCATTCCTGTAACTGGCTTGCAGTCAACACAAGCAAAGTTATCTTGCTTTGCAGTGCATCCTTTGCTTCCACAATAGCCGGAACATGACTCGTCAGTAATTATGAGTTTGCATTTGGTTCTGGTTATTGAATACTTCTCGGAGCAGGCACTGCAATTATAGTCTTTTGTTGTCAAATCTTGAATGCATTCTGTACCATCTGGATACTTTGCGCAGTGTACTGAATCTTTCGTTGCTGTGCATTGGCCATCGCAATATGGACTGCAATCAGAAGTTAGCACACAGTAGCCATTAGAGAAAGTTCCGCCATTTGTACATTCACATTTAACTGGATCATATCCGGTCTTCGTGGCAAGCCCCGTTCTTGGCAGACAATCTATGCAAGCTTCTGGCGAATATTTAGCAGTACAAAATCCGTTGCATTGCCCAGCGCAACTATCGCTGATGATTTTTGCACATCCTGCTCTTGTCAAAACATAGCCTTCAATACACTCAGTGCATGAATAATCCAAATATTCATCAGGACCAGTACATTTTGTTCCTTCAGGGGATTGTGCGCAAAATTTAGGTTTATTTTTTTGTGTGCACTGTCCCTTGCACAATGGATCACAATCGCTTGTGATTACGCATCTTCCATTTAGCCAACTACCCCCATTGTTACAGTAGCACTTAGTTGGGCCATAGAGGGTATCAGATTTTATTCCAGTGGCACTTACACAGTTAATACAAGAGCTTGAACTTCCTACAGCAGTGCATCCTCCGGAACACATAGAATGGCAATCTTCTGTTAAAATTTTTTTGCACCCATCTATAGTTTTAACAAAGCTTTCAAGGCAAGAATCGCAAGTGTAGTCTTTGCTGTCAGCATTCTTGGTGCAGTGAGTTCCGGCAGGAATACTATAGCATGAACTAGACGATTTTTCTTGAGTGCAGGCGCCTCCACATAAGGGCGCACAATTGCTATATAAAACGCATAGTCCTTCGATTAAGGTTCCGCTTTTGCAGCTGCATTTTACGAGCTGATAGCCTGTTTCCTTATTAATATTTTTTATATTGGCGCAATCCATGCAAGCTGTATTATCATTATTTGCGCTACATCCTCCAGAGCATAATGCGTAACAAGAAGTATATTGGCTGATATCCACACAAGAATTTTTTATCAATACTAACCCTTTTGAGCATGCTGTGCAACTGTATTCACCTGTGCTCATCTTTGTAGTGATATAACTTGAAGTATCGCAATCTCCGCATTTATCGCTTTTTCCTGAAACAGTGCACTTTTGGTTCAGGCAATTTGGGGAACAATCAAGTGAATTTATTGAGCAGATTGAATTGTAAAGAGTTGTTCCTTGCTTGCATTCGCACTTAATTGGATTGTAAAACTTAGTAGATATAATAGTTTCTTGGTTCCAGCACTTCACGCAAGCTTCTTGATTATTTTTTTCGGTGCATCCTTCTGACCCACATAAGGCGTGACAATCAGTTTTAATTATGGGCTTGCATCCAGAGGTGGTTATTGCTTGGCCTTCATCGCAATTTTGAACGCACTCTATTTCTCCTGAGGCAGATCTTGTACCTGAGTATCCTGTAGCACAAGATGTGCATTTCCCTTGTGTACTTTCGGTAGTGCATTTTCCAGAAGCGCAAGAAAGATCGCATTTCATGCTTGAAGAAATGCAAAAGCCTCCACTTAAAACGTAATTTGATTGGCACGTGCATGTGAAGTAGTTCCCATTGGCAGAAGAATCAACATTAGTTTTACTGCAGCTTATACACATGTCTTTGCTTGAAATGCTGCATTCGTCCATAAAGCAAGCTCCGTTGCAATTATTCTGGACACATGCGTGCTGAGTTGTACTTTCCAAGAAGGGGGAAGGACAAACGCAGCTCATAAAGCTGCTTTTCTCCGTGGCAGTGTAATCTAGATTGCACTTAATGCAGTCTGTATCAAGGGCACCACATTCATCGTAAAGGCAGCCTAGACTGCATTTATTCCTCACGCATCTACTTGTGTTGGTACTGAAGAAGTATCCTGTTTTGCAAGCGCATTTTCCCAAAGATTCCTGTGAGTCGTCAATATATGGATCAGCATGATTACAAGTAGTTCCACAGGAGTTTGGACTATTGGCAACGGTACATATGCCAGCGCAGAGTGGGTGGCATCCAGAAGTTAACAATGTTTGTGTAGTTCCATCCTGACCAATGATAGCACCATTTACCCTGGCTCTTGTGCTAAGCTGCAATCTAACGACATTATTATCAAGGGGAGAAGCGAGGCAGTGTTCCGTGGATCCTGCCACTAGACACTTATTGTTGCAATTGGGATGACATCCGGCTGTCAGCAATGGCAGGCATTCCTGATGATAATATGAGGATTGTCCTTCTGGGCAGTCAGAGGCTTTTATATTTTGCATTCTGATAGCTGCCGGATAACCGTTAATTTTACTGGATTTTTCAAGGGTCCAATACTGGTCTACTCCTATAGCCTTTACAACCTTATATCCAATAGCGAAGTCTACTTTCTCTGCTGTCACTAGAGCTTCACAGCATCCTGTACTAGGGTTGAAGTCCACGAATGACGTCGTTTGCTCTGACTTCGTGAATGCTAAAATGTTTTTTTCGTCGTTCGTAGTGGTGATATCCACTAGTGCGTAAGCCATTGAATTCTCAACGACCAATTGATTCGTGTTCTGGAAGATATAGAATGAATACTCACTTATCCCAATTATATTTCCTGTCCCAGTATGATAGACGAGCTTAATTGGAGCCACAGAATTTATTAATCCTCCAGCAGTGTTTGTCCATTTATCCTCAGTATCACTACAAGCATACTCGTAGATGTAATTATTGCCAGTAGTATCCGTCACACTCATGAGTAGAGTCTTTGAATCCTTTTGGGAGACGGCATTGATAGTCATATCTTTCATAAGACCACTCAAGGAGCTTGTTTTTACAGAAATTATGGCTGTAGATAAATTCAAATATAAGACACCAGCATTCCCAGATGTTCCTAAGTTTTGAGTTCCCAGGGTGTAAATCAATCCATTCTTCATTCTTAAAGCAAAGTCAAGGGTAGCCCTTGTATCAACAGCATCAGTAATCTGTGTCACGTCCAACATTTTCCCTGTGGAAAGATTTAATCTGACGAGATATTTACTTGTTCCATAAGAGTCCGATATGGCAAACAAATAGAGAATCCCTTGAACATTATCTGCC
>CAXXJL010000002.1:0-12766 GCA_963667395.2 Bacteroidaceae bacterium | reverse complement strand
CAGGACACGAAGCTGATATCATGGCCAAAGAATTCAAAGAACCTTTATTTGAGATTATGGACCGCAAAGAGTGCAGACAGTTGCCAAGGTATGATACTTGGGAAAGTGACTTACCTCCTGAGGAATGGATCAAAAGATGCAAAGAATCGAAAAATGAAAGCCACGCTAGAAGTCCAGTTTATCATGGAAAAACTATTTCTTGGGATCCAGTTCAAGTTGTTGCATATGATGTCAAGGAAAAGAAGTTCAGAGTCATTGTTGTGGAAAGCGGTCAGGGTAAACCATTTTAAAACGGCCATTTACTTAAAGCATTTTTATTAATCCCTATTGTTTTATAGTAAAATTTGTTAACAGACTCGCTCTTGTATTCGACGATGAGGACCAAAGCCAATTCAATGCAAGGCTGAAGCAGTGCAGAGAAAGAAGAGAGATTGTTGAAGGCGAAGTGAGATTCATGGAGCTGATTGATAATCAAAGTACAGAAGTTATTTCAGCAATGCCAAAGGCTATGATTGAGGAAATTAAAGAAAGCATTGGAAGCCAGCTCAGAAAGGACGAACATGAAAAAAAGCGAGCAGATATTGTTATGACCCGCCTTCTTCCTGTAATTGAAGCTATTTACCGAAGAACAATGAAGAAATGCTACGTCTTAAAGGAAATGAGCATTCCCAAATTCTTTAGGAAATATGAAGATATGCGCTTCCCAATTAAGTTCAACAAGACTGCAGTTCCATTCTTGGGTACTATTGACATCTGGAAGGAGACAGGAAGATCAATTATTCAAGCCGAATTTGAAAATTCTTTGAGAGTCTCTGAAAGGCCAAGTGGGATTATGAACCCGGATGAAGTAAAAATGAAAGGAAGTATAATGGGTGCAGGAAAAACAGGCAATGCAAGCACTCTTGGAGCTTCTGGAGCAGTGACTTTGAAGAAGAAAAAGCGCACCTTTATCAAGCGAAAGCAAGCAGAAGAAAATTTGGCCTGGCAAACCGGAGTTAACTCGATTGGAAAATTCACTGGAGAGTTCCAAAAAATGTGTGAAGCATTCAAAAAAAGTAAAAGAATGTTCCAGTGCGATACTTCTCGATTGCAACTGCCAATGCGTCTTCACGCCTTCATCGGACTTCAGGAAAAGAAAATAAAGTCTACACAAACTGACATTTTGAATAACTGGAGATTCCAAATTTTGCACGATATGAAAGAGCAAATAGCAAGTGAAGAGTACGTATTCGATGTCCGAGATCTAAAGGAATATGAAGAAAGTCGATTGAAAAGACTCATTAGAAAATACGACTTGATGTTCAGACATCACTTAAATGAATTCTTCGGTGTTTCCATTTCTGAATTTTGTCAATTCGTAGCAAAGTTCACGAAGCCAAAGACTCAGGATAAGCCATGGAAAATCTCTGGGTTACCATTGCTTGAAATTGATATTCGTTATCCAGGAAGCGAAAAAGCAAAAGAGATCAAGAAGGAGGATCTTGCTAAAAAGAAGCACAAGAGGGATGACAAGAAAAAGAAAGAAATTAAAAAGAAAGAGCCCAAGAACCTTTTCTTTAAGCCTGAAATTGAGCAGTGCAAGGCAGATATACTATCTCTTTTAGAAAAAGTGAACCAGTCCGCCTCGGCGATCACAATTCTAGAAACTGACGAATTTAATGCATTTCTTGGCGGTAAAAAGCAGGCTTCCTTCCAGTTCGATATGCCAGGAACAACGAACATTCTTGTCATTGCTAAGGATCAAATAGCAAAAATGATCGATGAGTGTATGGTTGGTCCTAAGGAATTATTGGCAAAATTCAAGAAGTATGAGTATTTGCTCGATGTAGACACTACTGAACTGAGAGATCTAATGAAGAAATCACCCTCGATAGAGACTATCAGACAGAAACTTGACGATTACTCCCGAGCTTCATATGAAGTCCAGACATTAAGCACGGATTTGGTGCAATTTTCTATGTTCCAAATCAACGCTACTATGGTGAAGCAATACTTGGCTCATCGTGCAGAAAAATTAAAAGGAATTATGGTACATGCAATCCAAAAGTACTGTTCCCATACTATTCAAGCAATCGAAACTCAATACAAGGAAATGATCAGCCGATTGGACGAGAAGCCAACATCAAAAACAACTTATAAGGAACTCAAAATGCAACTGCGAAGCTCCCAGAAGACAAATGAAGAATTAAAAGAAAAGCACGAAAAAGTTAAAGCTCATATTGAAATTTTGGAAGACCATTTAATGGAGATTGATAAGGATGATGAAAGCGGCTTCTGGAGAATCTATAGGTGCCCTGGACAACTTAGAATGAAGGCGGCAAAGGGAGGCAACAACTTGTCAACTTACGAAGAAACTTTGAAAATAGAGCTTGATAAGAAGAAAGATTTGTTCGATCGTGATTTGGGAAGATATCAGACAGCATTGCAAGAAGTTATTGTATTCAACGATATCGAATCAGCCAAAGCAAAATTCAGGTCTGCAGCTGAACTGCATGATGGCATTGAGAAAGCTGTAAACGAAGCGAAAAGTATTAATGACTATGAGGAGCTATTGGAGATAAAGAAGACCGAATACCAAAACCTTGATAAATTGGGCAAAGAATTTCCTCCATTTTATTCGCTAATAGAGTTCTCAGATAAAATAACGGGAAGAATTGAAGAGTGGAAGACAAATCCATTTGTGAGTCTTAAGCCGAGCGAAATTAAAGAGGATATTAATAAATGGCTTACTAGTATGGAAATGCTGGCGAAGCAGCTGGAAGAGACTAAAGAACAAGCTGATGTAGCAGAGCAATTAAAGGGTGTTGTGCAAGAATTCAATAATCACTTCGACTTAATAAAATGCCTTAACTCAGAGGCAATGAAGGAGGACGAATATATAGAAATCAATAAGGCCACTAACTTAGAAATTAAGTTTAATGATCAGACTTTGACTTTGAATTTACTCCTAAAGAAGAACGCAGAACAATATATGGAACAAATTACTGAAATTTGGGAGAAGGCTGAAAAGAAGCTCAATTTGGATAAGCAATTAAGAAAGCTCAGGGATGATATTAGCAAACGAAAATTGGATGTTGTGAAATATAAGGAAACTTGCTTCATAATCCAAGGATACGACTCTGTGCTAGAAGCAATTGACGACCAATTGACTGATACTCAAATCATGCTTAGTTCCCCATACATGTCAGGCCAACTTCGCAAGAATACTCAACTATGGGCTGCAAGGCTTTCCACGCTTTCTGAAACCCTTGAGGAATTAAGAAAATGCCAAAAAACATGGCAATACCTGGAGCCATTATTCTCTGCAGTTGATATTAAGCTAGCACTAAAAGGAGAAGCAGAGCGATTCGCAGAGGTTCACGAAAAATACAAAACCCAAATGGAAAGCATTAACGCCGACCCTCAACTATTAGCTTTACTTGAAAAAGACAGACCAAAAGAGGAGTTCATGAAAGCTAATGAATCACTAGATAACATCTTAAAAAGTATGTCTGATTTCCTGGAGTCAGTCAGAAAGAAATTCCCAAGATTGTATTTCATTTCGGATGACGACTTAGTGAGAATCTTATCTTGCGCAAAGCAAGACCCATCAGCAGTCAATCCATATGTTGAAAAAATTTTCGAAGGCATTTCCTCTCTTGAAGTTGTTGGATTAAATCAAGACTTACTATCAATATCTTCCCACGAAGGCGAAAAGGTGGCTTTGATTCGACCTATTTCATTAAAAGAAGGTGATAGGAAGGGCAATGTGGAAATTTGGATGAAAGTCGTCGAGAAAGTCTTAGGAGAAACGATATGCGAATTGACACAAAAATCAGTGAAAGAATATAAAGTGCAAAGCAAAGATCATTATGATTTCAAAACTGCTATGAATTTCCCTGGTCAGGTTTCAATATTGACTTCACAAATCATGTGGACCTATGAGGTTGAAACTATTTTGAGATCACAAAAGCCAGAGGCATTGCAGATGTACTATGATAAAATGAACAATAGCGTTCAAGCAATTGTGGAGTATGTGAGAGGAGAAATCCCACAGCTTCACAGACTAACCTTCGAAGCTTTCCTAGTTCTTCAAATCCACGCAAAAGATATTTTGCACTTAATGAATGATAAAGCAATAACTTCAGACACATCTTTCGATTGGATTGCTCAAATGAGATACTATATGGAAAAAGATGAAATAAAAGTTCGAATGGGTAATGCAGTTACCAAGTACGGTTTTGAATACTACGGAGCTCCAACAAGACTAGTTCTCACTCCCCTGACTGATGCTTGCTTCAGGACTCTCATGAGTGCGAAACACATGTGTAGAGGAGGAGCTCCGGAAGGACCAGCTGGCAGCGGAAAAACTGAGACAGTCAAGGATTTAGCTAAGGCTCTCGGAATTCAATGTATCGTATTCAATGGCTCTGATGAGTTGGATCCGATGTCTATGGGAAAATTCTTTAAAGGAATTGCTTCAGCTGGCGCCTGGTGCTGCTTTGACGAATTCAACCGCATTGACTTAGATGTACTCTCAGTGATTGCCTCACAAATTCTAATGATTCAGCAGGCTTTAAGCACAGATACGCAAGTATTCCACTTCACAGATGAAGATATTTGTCTCAATCCTCAATGCGGAATCAATATCACAATGAATCCAAATTACCCTGGAAGAAGCATTTTACCTGACAACTTAAAAGCTTTATTCCGTCCATATGCTATGACAATGCCTGATACATGCGCCATTGCCGAAATATTGTTGTATTCTTATGGGTTCCAAGACGCCCGTAGTTTGGCCAAGAAGCTCTCTACTGCTATGCAGCTCTGCACTGATCAACTCTCTGCTCAATCCCATTACGACTTTGGCATGCGAGCACTTAAGTCTATTGTGATGACCGCAAGAGCTTTAAAGAAATTAGCACCTCTTGAGAAGGAGGATGTAATCTTAAAGAAAGCTATTGATGAGGTTAACATCCCGAAATTCACTAGTTATGATATGAAGCTGTATTTAGGTATTGCCTCTGACTTGTTCCCTGGAATTGAAGGAGACGCCGAAACGAAAGGTATAAAAACGGCACTTGAAGAAATGCTTAAAGGAGAAACTAATGAAGAGAAACTGCAAGCAAAACCAGAATTTATTAAGAAGTGTACAGAGTTGTTCCAAACAATGGAAGTAAGGCACGGAGTTATGGTCATTGGAGAAGCATACAGTGGAAAAACGAAAGCGATAGAGTGCTTAATGAAATCAAGCACATACGTAAAGGATTGGGAAGGAACTGCAGCATCTGAAGTTACATTAAAGACTTTAAATCCAAAGGCAGTATCTTTCAAGCAATTATATGGATATTTCGATAATGAAACCCATACAATTTGGTCTGATGGTGTTTTGCCAATGATAATAAGAGAATTTAACGAACTTCCATCGAACCAGAAAAAGTGGCTTGTATTTGATGGGCCCGTTGACACTATTTGGATGGAGAGCATGAATTCAGTTCTCGATGATAACAAAAAGCTTTGTTTATCTTCAGGTACAGCCATTAAATTGACTCCTAACACTAGCATGCTCTTTGAAGTGGAAGATTTAAAGCATGCATCCCCTGCTATTGTCAGTCGCTGCGGTATGGTCTTTATGGAATCAAAGCAGCTTGGCTGGGAAGTGCTGGTAAAAACATACTGTGAGAAGCTTCCTGCAAAGCTCACTCCAAAGAGAATAAAGAGTATTGAAGATTATATCTTCTCATTAATTACTCCGACACTAAACTTTGTAACGAAGCACGGAAAATTCTCATATGTGATAACTCCAATGGTGCTCGTGAAAAGCTTTTTAGATTTGTTTGAGAGTTTCATCGTGGACTGCAGATCTGAAGCATATAAAATACCAAATGATATTGATACAATGATTCCACACGAAATCATTTTCTCTGCAGTGTGGGGATTCGGAGGGTGTCTTGAAAGTTCATCTAGAGATAGATTCCATGAATTTCTATATGACTTGCTAAATGCTGTAGATGTCAAAATGAAGTATAAGCTTGACCCTGGTCTAGAATTTAATGGCCTAAAGTTCTCAGCAAAAATTAAACAAGCTGGTAATATTTTTGAATTGGGATACGATCATAAAAAATTGTCTTGGTATAAATTCATGGAGAGCGCGGAGAATATATTCGCAACAATGAAAGCCAATGTACAATATAGCGAAATTATTGTGCCAACCATTGAGTCCATGAGAATGAACTACTTGCAGAAACAATTAATACCAATTAGAAAGCATTTACTTATAGTTGGACCTACTGGTACTGGAAAGACTATTTGCTCAATGGCTGAATTAAAGAAGAGCTGTCCTAAGGATCAATACGCAATTTTACCTATTTGCTTAACAGCACAAACAACATCAACACAAATACAGAGAATTATAGAAAGCAAAATGGAAAAGAGAGGAAAGATGTTGTCATATGGTCCAGTACAAAATAAAAAAGGAGTGGTCTTTATTGATGACTTAAATATGCCTCAAAAAGATCAGTATGGTGCACAACCTCCTCTTGAGTTATTAAGGCAATGGATGGACTATAGCGGGTGGTACGATATTGATTCTGCAGAGAAGAAATTCAAGACGTTCATTGAAATTTCGTTCGTGGCTGCAATGGCTCCACCTTCTGCAGGTAGGCAGGCTGTGAGCAATAGGTTTATTAGACATTACAATATAATCTATATTGACAATTATGACGAAGCAACGGTTACCAATATGTTCAAAGGAATAATGAATTGGTCATTGTCTAATACTACACCTGCATTTTCATCGAGTGTGTTGCAGCTCACGGAAAAGATTGTAAAGGCGACGGTAGAAAGCTATATGGCATTGTCTAAGGAATTGAGACCAACACCATCTAAGTGCCATTATACTTATAATTTACGAGATGTCTCAAAGGTATTTCAAGGTATATGCAGGGTGTCAGCTTTGGCAATTAAAACTGAAGATGATCTAATTAAACTGTGGGCGCATGAGTGCATAAGAATCTTCCAAGATAGGCTAATTTCGCAGCAAGATAGAGATATCTATATGAAGATCCTGAAAGGAGTAATGAAGTCAAATTTGAATAAAGAATGGGAAACTTTAGTTGTGTCAGAGCCATTGATCTTTACCTCGTTTGTGCCGTGTAAGCTTGAGCATTTAATTAAAAACAAAAAATAATTAAAATTAATTGGTATTAATCTCATCATAGGTATCTTCCCTGAAGATGATAAATCTAAGCCGCCACTGACTAACATATACTGCGAGGTTGCAAATAAAGAATTGCTGAAGCAAACAACAGAAGAAAAACTACAGAAATACAATGAAGCACATAAAAGCAACATGCAGATTGTTTTATTTATGAATGCGATTGAGCATATTACAAAAATACTCAGGATCATTTCCTTACCAACTGGCCATTGCTTATTGATTGGAATCGGTGGGTCTGGAAGGAAATCACTAGCTTCATTGGCAGCATTTATTGGCGGATTTCATGTATCTAGTATTGACTCTACATCAAAGAAGTACCGAGTGATTGATTGGCATAATGACTTAAGAAGCTTAATGAAAATCACTGGTGTTGATTCAATAAAGACTATGTTCATGTTATCTGATTCGCAACTAGATCAGCACACGATTTTGGAAGATATAAATAATTTGCTAAATACTGGCGAAGTGCCTAATCTATACGCAAAGATGGATGCAAGCGAGGGAAGAGAAGATTACTTAGCCAAGCTGAAAGAGAATATGTTGGCTAACAAAATTAAGATTACACAAGATGATATTCTTGATATCCTCAGGGAGCGCTCAAAAGAAAATCTCCACATCATGCTCTGCCTCAGTCCTATAGGAGAGCTTTTCAAGCAGCGCTTAAGAATGTACCCATCATTAATTAACTGCACAACTATCGATTGGTTCTTGCCCTGGCCGGAAGAAGGATTGAGGAGCGTGGCAAGCCAATTTTTGGTGGACGTGGAGGAAATAGACAAAGAGAAAGAGGGTATTATCAGCGTTTGCGTAGATATGCAAGAAAGAGTGAGAGCAATGACAGAGAAATACAAGAGCGAAATGAAGTCGTATTATTATGTTACTCCTACAAGCTATTTGGAATTACTGAAAGTCTTCAAGAAATTGCTGCTTGAAAAAAGAAAGGAAATGCAGTCTAGGATCAAATCCTATGAGATTGGCTTAGAAGAAATGCAAAGGACAGAAGCTGTTGTTGGGCAAATGAAGGCAAAGCTACAAGCAATTGAGCCTGAATTGAAAACAAAAAATGAAAGTGCGATGCAACTAGCAGAGTCTCTTAAAAAGAAGCAAGCAGAAGTTTCAGAAGAAACAAAAGTGGTACAGAAAGAAGAAGAAAAGGCAACGGAAATGAAAAAAGTGGCAGACGCGTTGCAAGAAGAGTGCAAAGCCGATTTAGATAAGGCGCTGCCAGAGTTAAAGGAAGCCGAGAAGGATGTAGGGAACATTAACCAAGTCGCTATTTCAGAGCTTTTGAATATGGCTAGTCCTCCAGATGAATTAAAGCTTGTAGCAAAAGCATTGTGCATTGCATTAGATATTAAGGGACAAAAAGTTCAGGGAACTACTGAGTTGAATTATTGGATACCAAAAAAAATTTTCACATTCAAGCTTCCAAAGAATTTACTAAATATGGATAAGGAAAACATTCCAGCCGCAAAAATTACAGAACTTAAGAAAATAATTGATAGTCCTGATTTTGCTACAGCAAGATTGAGTGCTGTGTCTCCTCCAGGAGAGACATTGGCCAGATGGGTGCGAGCTTTAATTAAGTTCGATCAAGTGAATAAGGAAATAGCTCCAAAGAAAGAAAAATTAAAAGAGGAGAGCGATAAGGCTCTTAAGGCGCAAGAATTCTTAATGCAAAAGAGCAAACAATTAGAGGAAAAGAGGAATTTATTGAGCGAGCTTAACACTAAAGCCCAGAATGCTGACACACAGAAGAAGCAGCTGGCTCAAGAAATTGACTTAACTGTAAAGAAAATTAATAGAGCAAAAGAGCTTGTGGAATTATTGAAATCCGAAGGAAAACGATGGGGTGATCAAAGACTGGATCTACAGAATAGATATAAATCAATGCTTGGAGATTTACTTATTTCAGCAGGAATCATTGCGTACTTAGGCGTGTTCCCAGCTTCATACAGAGATAGCTGCATTGATTCATGGAGTGAATTAATGCAAACACTGAATATTTGCAAATCAGAAAAATTCTCTCTACAAAGTGTGCTTGGTGATCCTTTACAGAAGCTCCAGTGGCAAACCAAAAAGCTCCCTTCAGATCCAACTTCTGTCGATAATGCAATTATTTTAGAAAGATCTTCACGATTCCCACTAATGATTGACCCTCAAAGACAAGCAGCTGACTGGATTAAGAGAGGAGGCAAAGTCGAAGTTATTAAGAAAAATCAGAAAATTGAATTCGTCATTAAAAGAATCGAATATTGCATGATGACAGGTAATTGCATCTTGCTTGAAGACGTCGAAGAAAATATTCACTCTAACTTTGATCCAGTCCTGAAGATGGGAAAATATGAGGAAGGCAAAAAGCAAACGGTTTTGAAGCTTGGTGAAGATTCTGTGACAGTGAATAAAAACTTTATGCTATATTTGACTACCAAATTAGCTCGACCACATTTCTCTCCAGAAATCTGTTCAAAAGTGGTTATGCTTAACTTCTTAGCTACTGAAGAAGGTTTAGTTGACCAAATGCTGAATATAATAGTGAAGAAGGAAGAGCCTAAGAAGGAGGGTGAGAAAGAAGAAAACATTAACAAGAGCTACGAAATCAAAAAGAGGCTGAAAGGGCTGGAGGAGGAAATTCTCAAGAATGTTACAACCCACAAAGAAAGCATTTTGGGTGATGACAAGCTCTTGGAGGCATTGAAAACTACAAAGAGCCAATGCCAGAATTTATCACATCAAGTCGAAGAGCAAAAAAGAATATCAGATAAAATCGAAGTAGCGCGAAATCAATTCAAAGGAGTGGCTAAGAGAGTGGCCTCGCTCTATTTCACTGTATCAGAATTGTCCAACGTTGAAGCAATGTATCAGTTCTCACTTGATTGGTACCAAGTAAGAAGCTCTTAATTAAAATTTTTTAAAAAACCCTCAACTTATACTCAATTAATAGGAATTATATTTGAAAGCATTACAGGAAGAAAAAGAAACTGACCGTAGTATTAAACTTGAAAACTACAAAACGCGATTCACATCTATGCTCTTTACCACAGTTTGCAAGTAATTAATTTTTTTTTTTGTTAAATCGTACTGTTCCACTAATTAATAATAATAGATCTCTCTTTGAGAAAGACAAATTCCTATTCTCATTCTCTATTCTCATAAAAATAATGCTGAGTGAAGGAGAAATAACTCTTCAAGAGGTCAGATTCTTAGCTTCAGGCCCGACTTCACTGGACGCAAGTGGATACCCACCAAATCCTTCAGCAAACACCCCAGACCCATGGATAAGCGAAGGAATGTGGAAGCATATTTGCGAGATGGCCAAAATCCTACCATGCTTTAAAGACATAGATAAGGACTTTATCGCAAATATCGCAGATTGGAAAAAATTAGCCAATGCGAATGATTTCAAAAAGATCATGTCTTTACCATGGCCAAGTAATTGGGCAGCTCCAGAAAAATTGAATGTGTTCCAACGACTCATAGTCATTTCAGCCCTGCGAATAGATAAGTTCCTTGAAGCAGCTCAGGGAGTCATAGCTGAGAGAATGGGCCCAGAATTCATGGAGTATCCCTTATTCAATTTGGAGGAAGCCTTTACTCTATCTACTCACAAAATCCCAATTATTGTTATATCAAGCCCAGGCGCAGATCCTTTGGAAGAATTAAGAGTCTTTGCCGAAAAGAAGAATCTTGCCAAGTGCGTTATGCCAATTTCTTTAGGAAAAGGGCAAGAAAAGAAGGCAGATCAAATCATCGAACACGCCCTAAATGCAAAGGAAGGAGGATGGGTCATAATGCAAAATTGCCATTTGGCACCGAATTATTTGACAGAGCTTGAGAAGAAGCTAGATGAAATTCCAGAAGAGCCAAAACGACCATTTAGACTATGGCTCACTTCTATGCCCACAGATAAATTCCCTGTTTCCTTACTCCAGAGTTCAGTGAAAATCACTAATGAACCGCCTAAAGGAATTGTTAGAAATATGATCCGTTCATATAATAGCGTCGTTGGAAATCGAGTCTCAGAGTCAGAGTTGGGCAAGACACAGTGGAAGAAATTGCTCTTTGGACTTTGCTTATTCCACGCCAACATTTTAGAAAGAAGAAAATTCGGTTCACTTGGCTGGAATAATCACTACGAGTTTTCAGCAGCCGATTTAGCGATCTCAATTGATCAGCTACGCTTATACCTACTATCTCACGAGGAAATTCAATGGGATGCCCTTAACTACATAATTACTGAAGAAAATTATGGAGGAAGAATCACAGACCCAATGGACAAAAGACTATTGAAGTGCGTATTCACCGACTTCTTCAGCCCAGAAATTCTCTCAAGCGATAATTACAAATTCTGTGGGGTCAAGGAGTATTCAATGCCTAAGGACTTGAAAGATAAGGACGAATATATATCTTATATCAAGAGACTCCCAATGATTGATATGCCTGAAATATTCGGATTACACGAGTCTGCCAGCTTTGGGAAAACCATAAATGAGACTAAGCTGCTCTACAGCATGATCGTTTTATTGCTACCTCGTACAGGCGCAGAAGCTGTTGGATCAATGGAAACAGAAGTCTCTAAGAAATGCCAGCAGCTAATTAAGGAAATACCAAGCAAGCTATCAGTTGAAGACTGCGAGAGACTGCATCCTATCACCTACGCAGATTGCCTAAGCCCAGTCTTACATCAGGAAATTCATAGATACAATAAACTCATAAGCGTAATACAAAAGACCTTGGCTGATCTGGACAGTGCTGTAAAAGGCTATTCTATAATGCTTCCAGAAATAGAAGCCATGGCCATGAGTATCTATAACAATAACGTCCCTGTTTCTTGGCAGAACTACGCCTATCCGAGCCAGAAGCCGTTGAGCTCGTGGTTCAGAGATCTAATCGCCAGAGTAAAGTTCTATAAGGATTGGATCGAAAAAGGAAACCCAGGAAGCTACTGGCTTGCAACATTCTACTTTGCTGAAGCATTTATAACAGCAGTAAAGCAAAACTTTGCGAGAAAGAAGACAATCGCATATGACACTATTGAAATTACGCACTCAATATTGGATCAATCAGAAACCGAAAAGAAGTCAGATGAAGACGGCGCCTTGATTAATGGAATCTACTTAGAAGGCGCGAAGTGGAGCAATGAGAGGAAGTGCTTAGAAAACCCAGAACTAAAAGCGACATTCTGGAAGATGCCTTTGATTAAATTAATGCCTATTGTATGAATTTATATTTTTTTTGGCTGTTTTTGGCCACTTTCTAATCTTTAACCTTTAGGCTCATAAGAGTGAAGACAAGGGAAAGAAGACTGCCCAAGATAAATACGAGTGCCCAGTATATAAAATCTCTAAGAGATCCGGAGGAGTGAGCATTAATGGCAATTCGACTCTCTATATAATGTCAATTGACGTTCCAATCAGCGGCAAGCAGACAGTAAAAGAATGGATCAAGAAAGGAGTCGCCATGATAACGCAGATTAACGAATAAACTGCTATTTTTGTGATGAGCTATTTTATTCTTATGTTATTTTTATTAAAGTAAATGATCTATTGCGCATGAAATCAAAGGAGA